>JADLAP010000146.1 GCA_020848195.1 Phycisphaeraceae bacterium | reverse complement strand
TGCGGACGGCTGTGCGACAATCTGGCCGCCGATCTGCAACACGAGGCCTGGAACGCCAAACACGAAACTCTTCTTGTTGTAATGCGCGATCATGTGCATCCCTCATGATTTGGTGCCTGACCGGCCGCCCGCGAAGAAATGCCTTCGAAAGCCCCGGCCATCAGCCGCATTGTATCGTCGGGGAAGCCGATCACGCTTGCCCATCTTCGCGTGCAATAGTGCCCCGCCGCGATGCGTCGCGGTTCGTGCTTCCGGTGCCATGCCGGACTCGCAGAGTCCGGCTCTGATCTTCATGGGTGTCCAGACGTCCTGTCCGAGCCGGATGCAGTGCGTCCGGTATTGCCCCCCGGCTCGCGGCTCGCGTGAATCAGATGAATCAATTCGGATCGGAAGCCGAAAATTTGAAAGGGCGTTTTTCGGGTTTTTTGATTCATCCCCCCTGCCGCGACTCCGGTTGCCTCGCAGGCTCAGGCGCTGGCGACGCCTCCGCAAGGCCTACGGCAATCGACAGGGATCGAACAGGGGGTCCGTGGTGTATTCGGGGCGAGACAGAACCCTAAACGCGCCGCTGTCGCAGTGATACCGGCGGCCCACGTTGTCGTAGGTGGCGGCGGCCAGATTCTTGATGAACACCTCACGCACCTGCGTCGCGCTCAACACCACGACGCCCCAGCCGCAGGGGTCCGGTATGCCGTAGGCGCAGGCGGGAAAGACGACGTGCGTCTTGTCGCGGTAGGTCCACGCCGCCGACTTGTGGGTGTGGCCGGACAGCACGAGCTTGACGGCATCCGATCGGTCAAGAATGTCGAAACTGCGACGATCCGTGAGCTGGTGATAATCGACCCAGTTGCCGACGGAGAGATAGGGACGGTGAACGAGCACGATGGTCGGCGTCACCGCGTCGGCCTGGAGTCGGTCGGACAGCCACGCGCACTGGCGATCGCTGAGCGGCTGGTTCTGCCGCGAATCGATCGCGATGAAACGCCATCCGCCAAACCGGGCCTCGTAATAGAAATCTTCCTGCTCCACCGGCTTGGGCCAGTTGCTTCGCCGGTTGGCGGCGAAAGCCGCGGCCCATGGCGCCGAAAGCGGAGCATCGGCATGGTCGTGATTGCCCAGCAGCGGCAGCATCGTCATGGAAGCGGGCATCGCGGCGTCAAGAATCCGCTTCATTTCCTCATATTCGCCGGCCAGCATTTCCTGATGCCAGCCGGTATCGATGATGTCCCCTCCCAGGATCAGCAGGTCCGGATCAAGGGCGACGATTTCCGCGATCGCAAGGCGAAAGTTCGCCGAGCTGTCGACGTGCTCGCCATAGAAGCACAACGGATGGGGGTAAGGCCGCCGGGAGTGGAGGTGGATGTCACTGATCCAGGCCGCCACCAGGGCATCCGGTCCCGCATCCTGCCTCGCCGCCTGCACCGCACGGGCGAACGGCTGGACCGACGCACGAGCACGATCCAAAGCCGCCTCGCTGTATTCCCGTTGCAGACAAAAATATTGGGAACCGCTCATCTGTCGCCTTTCCATCTCTGAATGGATTCGATCGGCCGATCACAGGTCCACGCGCAGCGTCTTGCCCGCCACGGCGGATTGGCAGATCAGTTCCCACGCCAGCACGGCCCGGCGGCCCTGATCGCCGGGAACCGGGTTCGGCTTGCCGTGGCGGATCGCGTCGTACAGGGCGTCGTAAAAGTCCGGCACGGCGAACTGGCAGATCATGCTGGACGGATCGTTGAGCCACGTCTTCGGTTCCGCGCTGACGAAGTCGCGCGTCTTGCCGAAGGCGTCCTCGATCCGCTGGCACCAGTCCTGATAGACCATGCCCTTGGTGCCGACGACGACGAACCGCTTGGGCATCTTGCCGGGCATGACATGCGAGCCCATCACGCCGGGGAACATGCTCAGGTCGTGCAGCACGCCGTCCTCGGTGCGAAGCCTGGCGGTGAAGAAACCGTCGCTGTCCATCGGCGATTTGGGATTGGCCGTGGCGAAGGTGGCGGTGACTTCGACGAACTTCCGGCCTGCGCTGAGGCACATGGTCTGGTCCGCCAGATGAATGCCCCAGTCGTAGCGTGAGCCGGCGAAATCGCCCAGATATTCATTGCGGACCAGGCGAAGGTCGCCGAGTTTGCCCGATGCAACGGCTTCGGCGGTCATGAGGAAATCAACGTCCCACCGCCGGTTGTGATGGACACTGAGGACACGCTTGGCTTTGCCTGCCGCGTCGATCATCTGGTCGCATTCGGCCGGCGTGCCCGCCATCGGTTTCTCGACGACGACATGTTTGCCCCTGGCCAAGGCCGCCACCGCGATGTCGCGGTGCGTGCTCGGCGGCTTGGTGGCGCAGACCACCAGTTCAACCTCCGGATCGCCGAGCAGCGCGTCGACGCTCGCGGCCGCGCGCAGCCCGCTGTCCGATGCCAGCTTTTTCGCGCTCTCCGGCATCGCGTCGGCGCAGACCACGACCTGATAGTTCGCCTGCTTCCTGTTCAGCAGAGGCAGATGAATCCCTCGGCCGGCATTGCCACAACCGACCAGACCCACACGAATGCGGTTCGAGTTCATGATGTTGTTCTTTCCTCAATGAATGGATCAGATGGGCATGACCCGCTTGTCCGACTGAGCCAGGCCCTTGAGATACGCAATCCCGCCGCCGACGGCTTTCTCCGCGGGGATGGTGTTGCGCAGGTCTTCAATCGACATATATCCGGTGAAATGTTCGTCCTTGAGCGCGGTGACGAGTTCGGCGTAGTCCGCCACGCCGTCCTCCAGCGAGTCCCACTGATAAGACCAGACGCCGTCCGTGCGGACGCGCACCGCGTTCTTGCAGTGGATGTAGGCGAGGTACGGCCCCATGATCTGCACGGAGTTGCGCCAGCCCTCGTTGCCTTCGATGACCATGTTGCCCGGATCCATGAGGATGCCCACGCGCTGCGGCGAGAAGCTGTCGAGCATGCGCATCGCGGCACTGGCGGAGTTGACCCAGAAGCCGTGGTGCAGTTCAAAGGCGAACCGCAATCCCTGGCTGGCGGTGGCTTTGACCCATTTGGCCAGCAGTTCGCCGTCCCGCTGCTGCCAGTGACGGCTGTTGCGCGTGCCGTCGAACTCCGCATGTTCCGGCTTGAGCGTGGACTTGGGGCCGCCCATCCGGACATGCGCGGTGAAGAACATGCGGATGGTCGTGGTTCCGAGCGCGTCGGCCAGACGTTTGAACAGTTCGAGCGCCGCCGGCTCCTCGACGTGCTTGAGCATCATGCTGGGGGTGAAGGAAATGATCTCCAGGCCGGCTGCGTCGAATTCGCCGCGAATCTTCTTCGCTTCCGCCAGCAAGGCGGCCGCGTCGGTTTCGCCTCGCGCGGCGGGCAGCGTGGGCAGCAACACTTCCAGGCCCTGACAGCCATAGGCCTTGGCTTTCACCAAAGCTTCGGGACGCGGAAATTCACGAGCCACACGATCCAGTTGGGTGCCGAACTTCATCACGGTGGGATACTCCTGCCGCCGGAAAGAGGAAAAGGGTAGCAACTCCGGACACAAATGCACGCTGCGGCTTACCGCCATCTCAGGGTGAACGCATAGGGCCACTTGAGCCTCGATTGGGCCCAATGACCGAATGTCCAAATCCGAAACTGGGTATTCCGCTGACTCCAAGCACTCCAACAACCG
>JADLAP010000349.1 GCA_020848195.1 Phycisphaeraceae bacterium | reverse complement strand
TGAACTGCTGGTGGTGATCGCCATCATCGCCATCCTCGTGGCCATCCTGCTGCCGGCCCTGCGCAACGCCAAAGGCACGGCTCAGGAGAAGATCTGCGGCGCCAACCTGCACCAGCTCATGATCGCCGTTGCCATGTATGAGACAGACTACGAGTATGTCATGCCGGCGGTCTGGGGCTCCGGAACACCCGGGCCGACGGGATTCACGCAGGGACAGCATCTGCTCTACATCGCAGGTTACCTGCCTGTCGACCAGGTTTCCTGGCCCTATGCCAAGTACAAGGCCGAGAGTATCCTGTCCTGCCCGCTGGCCTCGTCGCCGGTGATCAACTGGGACGGATCCCTCAACATCCAGTGTGTCCCCGGCGGCGCCAATCCACCCGCCGGCGCCGACCTCTGGGACAGTGTGGATGGCGGCTCTCCCTTCTCCCAGTGGGCCCGGGTGGCCCCGGGCAATGTCCGCTGGTCGTACGGCATCAATTTCAATATCCACCAGTATCCAGTCCCCACGCCGGATGACATCGCTGTCCGCTTCCCCTCCTGGGCCGGCTGGCGCGCACCCTACAAGCGCTTCACGGAGCCGCCGGACCGGAAGCTGTATTTTATTGAGCATCATGTGTATGGCTGGGTGACGCCCGCGTACCTGCGCTTGGAGTACAGCACGTACCGCTGCTTCCGCGTTCCGCACCTGGAAAAGGCGAATTTCACCTGCTATGACGGGCACGTCGCCACCTTGCAGCGCCGCTACTACCTGTTAGGTTCTCAGGGGCTGAACGATACGCAGATCGCAGCCCAGTTGCCGTTCGTGTTCTGAGCAGGCGCCCGCCGGCGGCGCTGAGTAATTCTGGAGATCCTGCCCATGTCTGCTGTCGGCCGGTACCCGTACCTGGCTGCGGGTGTTGCGTGGCTGCTGCTGACGCTGGCGGCGCGCGCCGAGATCCGTCTGTTTGTCACCCCCCCCGAGAGCGTCGCGGCCGGGGCGCCGGCAACCGCCTGGGTGTTCATCTGCAACGACGCGGCGCAGCCGGCGTCAGTCCCGCTCCCGGCAAGCCTTGCCCTGAGTCTGCGCGGGGCCGGCGGCGACGCCGCGGTGACGGCGCAGCGTGACGCCGCGGCCCGCGAGCGAGTGGAACTCGGTCCCCAGGCTTTCTGCAAGGTGCCCTACCTCTTCACGTGGCCGTCCGCCCTGGTGGCGCCGGTCCAGGCCGTGCTGGTCGCTGAACCGCCGCTCCCGGCGCGTCTCGCGGCGCCCGCCGCGGGGGCCGCCGCCACCACCGGCCTGGCGTCCGGCGAACCGGCGGCAGGGCCGCCCGACCGCAACGTCACAGCGGCGCTCCCCGATCGGTTGCAGCTCG
>JADLAP010000348.1 GCA_020848195.1 Phycisphaeraceae bacterium | reverse complement strand
TGAAGATTACCTTGAAGCTGTAAAATACAAATCCAGTTATAACCCCAAAGAAAACATCTCTTTTGATGAATTGAAGAAAAAGCATAAGCTTTAATGTGGCGGATTGAGTTCACAGCTAAAGCCGGCAAACAGTTTGGCAAACTGGATAAACAAACCCAACGGGATATAGTTGCCTATCTGGACAAAATACTGGAGTCGGAAGATCCATTAAGTTTCGGCAAACCATTAGTAGGCGATTTATCAGGCTTCTGGCGATACCGCGTAGGCAAATACCGCCTGATCTGCGAAATCATGAAAAAGGTGCTAGTAATTGAGGTAATCTCTATCGGCAAGCGTGACAAAGTTTACGATTAAGACTTCTCGCTTATATCAAACAGCCGCTGGTATTCGTCAATTGCATACCTGTCAGTCATGCCAGCGATGTAGTCGCACACCACCTGCGCTGTTTTAATGGTACGCACGCCATCAGTCTGGCTGCGCCATTCATCGGGCAGGCAATCAGGTTCTTCAAGGAAAATACGGAACAGTTCCTTCATAATTCTTCGCGCCTTGCTTGACATGCGGTTCACGCGGTAATGGCGATACATGTTATCCATCAGGAACTTGCGGATAGTGCGGTTGTATTCAGCCATTTCTTCCGAAAATGTCACAATTGCAGTATCTGCTAATCGTATATCAGTTATGGTTTTAATTTTAAGCGCAGTCACCCTGCGACGTGTTTCGCGGATTACATCCACCACCATCATATTTATAAGCCGCCTGATAGCTTCATGAGTAAGACGTTGCTTATCAATTCCCGGATGGGCACCCATAAGTGTTTTGAACACATTCCCCACAAGCGGCAGCTCTATAAGCTGCTCAAGGGTAAATAACCCTGCCCTGAGACCATCATCAATATCGTGGTTATGGTAGGCTATGTCATCCGCCAGCGCGGCAACCTGCGCTTCAGCCGACGGCCAGGTATCAAGCTCCAGATTCCACTGCTCATTTATTTCTGAAATTGCGCGCGGCAGCTTT
>JADLAP010000145.1 GCA_020848195.1 Phycisphaeraceae bacterium | reverse complement strand
GCTGGTGCATGAAACATGTTCACCTCCACAAAGTGCGAAGAACAATGCATACAAGTGGGTTGCCATTGTGGTCGGCTATATCAAGATCGTCAAGTCGTTTTACATGCGGCGTATGAAATATCCCACCATCCCGCTCACGGGCCATTCGTGGGCAGGCGGTCACATTCACGACGCGATAAACGGTTGTTATTCGTGAAATGGAAAGTGGTTGTCACACGGACTGGGGACGCTGTTCGTACATCTCCATGGGTATTTCCACTGTCTTTCCCGTCAGGCGGGATTCGTCGGCCTTGATCGCCAGCAGCGTCGCCGCCAGGCCTTCCTTCATGCCTGCGTCACCCACGTCGTGGCTCTCGATGGCGTCGAGGAAGCGGTCGAGCATCAGGCCGTCCACGCCGCCGTGGCCTCCGACGCGGGGCTGGAAGTGGAGGTTCTCCACGTCGCCGGTAGCGCTGTGGGTGAAGGTGATGTTCGGCTCGCGCAGGGTGTCGAAATCGAGCACGCCTTTCTCGCCCCAGATGCGGTTGGTACGGTTGCCCATGTGCTGGAACGCCTGAAGGTTGAAGTTGCCTCGGACGCCGTGGTCCCATTCGAGGATGAGCGTCTGATTGTCGACGAGGTCCTTATCGTGAGTGTAGACGCAGAGGTCGCCGGGATAGAGGTCGGGATTGTTTTCCCTGGGCAGCGTGGCGCGTCCGGCGCGGAGATCGTCGGCGTTGGGGGCCTTGTAGGGGCAGGCGTTGTACGTCGCGGACGGGCAGAGGCGGCAATGCGTGGCGGGCTGCCTGGCGGGTTTGAAGATGTCGCATCCGCCGAAGCTGCTGATCTTGACCACGCGATGTTCGTGGCCGATCAGCCACTGGAGAAGGTCCATGTCGTGGCTGCACTTGGCGTTGAGCAGTCCGCCGTTGAGGTGGCTGTGCCGGTGGAAGCGGCGCATGAAGCTGGCAATGTGGGCGACGTGGAGCTGTTCGACGCCGGTGATGTGCAGCACCTGCCCGAGGACGCCGCCGCGGATCAGTTGGCGGAGTTTGATGTAGGTCGGCGAGGCGCGAAGGTTGAAGCCCATGTACACCAGCCCGCCGGTTTGACGCTGACATTCCAGCATGGTGTAGGCGTCATCCAGCGTGTGGGCGATCGGCTTTTCCATGTACACCGGTTTGCCCGCTTTGAGGGCCTTGACCGTGATGTCGCAGTGTGCGAAGTCCGCGGCCGTGACCACCACGGCGTCCAGTTCCTTCTCGTTCAGGAACGCTTCCACGTCCGTGCTGGCGCGGATGCCTTCGAGGTGCTGTTCCTTGACGTAGCGGTCCAGGCGGTCGCCGTCGATGTCGCATACGCCGTACAGCTCCGCGCGGGTCATGCGGGTGTGGAGTTGCGGGGTAAACGCCGTTGCGCGGCTGCCGGCGCCAATGACGCCAATGCGATAACGTCGATTCATGGACATCAAGCCTTGTATTGCAGGGGCATTTGGAAAAAAGCGAGGTCAGGAAAGTACAACGATTAACACGCCAATATAATGGGTTATGCCGTTCCGTCAAGCCTTCCAGTCCAGCCGGCCTGACTTCGAGCCACGCCAGGCGGAGCATTCGTTAGAATCCCACCATGCCGGAACCTGTCAGCCAGCCCCATGCGGAGACGTTGCGTCGCGTGGCGCTGCGCGCGCTGCTCGGCGGCATCGCGCTGATGCTGCTGAAAATGCTGGTCTACACGATGACCAACTCCGCCGCCGTGCTCAGCGACGCGCTGGAGTCGATCATCAATCTCGTCGCCGCCTGCGTGGCGATGTACGGCATCTGGCTGAGCAACCAGCCCGCCGACCGGGACCATCCCTACGGCCACGGCAAGGTCGAGTTCATCGCCGCCGGCATGGAAGGATGGATGATCTTCGCCGCCGGCGCCCTGATCGCCTTTGAAGGCGTCAAACGTCTGGTCTTCGACCCCGTGGAACTCAGCCGTCTGGACACCGGGATCGCACTGCTCGGCGGCGTCGCCGCGCTGAGCCTTGTCCTGGCCCTCTACGTCTACGTCATGGGACGCAGATGCCGGAACCTGATCCTCATCGCCGACGGCAAACATCTGCTCACCGACGTCATCTCCACCGTCGGCGTCATCGGCGGCCTCGTCCTCGTCCGCTGGACCGGCAAGCTCTGGATCGACCCCGTCGTCGCTCTCGTCATGGCGGCCATCGTCTTCTGGACCAGTTGGCGACTGCTCCTCCAATCCTCCGGAGGCCTGATGGACCGGATGGACCCCGAAGACGACGCTGCCATCTGCCGAATCCTCGACCGCTGCATATCGGCGGGTAAAATCCGCGGCTACCACAAGGTCCGACACCGACACAGCGGCACGTTCCACTGGATCGACATGCACCTCCAGGTCGATCCCGACATGACTGTCCGCGACAGCCACGCGCTGGCCAGCGAGATCGAACACGAGATCGAGGAGAAACTCGGTCAGGCCAACGCCACCGCCCATGTCGAGCCTGCCGACGACACCAGCGTCGATGTCCCGCCGGCCGAGAACGTGAAATGACCGAACGTCCAAGCCCGAATGACAAGTGACAAGACTTATGCGCGTCTATGCCGGCATTGATGAAGCGGGGTACGGCCCGTTGCTCGGCCCCCTGATCGTGGGACGCTGCGTGCTGGCGCTGCGGGATTCCGCATGGCCCGCATCGACCGGCGAACCGGCCTCGCCGGATGTCTGGTCCGTGCTGCACCGCGCGGTCTGCCGCAGGCCCAAGGATCGGCAGAGCCGGATCGCCGTGGATGATTCCAAGACGCTGACCAGCAAGACCGCTGGTTTGCGCAACCTTGAACGCGGTGTGCTTGCTTTTGCCGCAGCCTCCGGCCTCGATGTGCCTGATGTCGGCCAGTGGCTCGCCCACATGACCGGCTGCGAACTGGACGCTCACGCCCTGTTGCCCTGGTATACGCCGACGCAAGATCATCCCTGGCAAAGCCTGCCCGACGGCATTACGCCCGGCGAACTGGCGGTGGCTAGAGGCATGCTCTGCGCCGAAGCCGGCGTCGCCGGGGCGCAGGTGCTGAGTCTCGGCGCGGCTGTGGTCTTCGAGGATCGCTTCAACCGCATGGTCCACGCCACCCGATCCAAGGCCGCCGTCTCTTTCACTTTCGTCGCCAGTCACCTGCAGGACATCTGGCGTCAGTTCGGCGACCGGCATCCGCTGGTGGTGGTGGACCGCCAGTCCGGCCGGATGCGCTACCTCGACCTTCTCCGGCCCTGCTTCGAGGACGCCGCTTTCACCATCTGGCAGGAAAACCCGGAAATCAGCAGCTACGACATCCGTCACGGCGACCGCCGCATGACCGTGCGATTCGTCGTCGACGGCGACGCGCACGATCTGCCCGTCGCCCTGGCGAGCATGACCAGCAAATACACGCGCGAGCTGCTGATGGCCCGGTTCCAGAACTGGTTCACCCGCCGCGTCCCGCAGGTCAAACCCACCGCCGGCTACGCACTGGACGGCAAACGCTTTCTCGATGAAATCCGCCCGCATTTGCATGAATTGCAGATCACCGAAGACACGATGGTCCGCGTCAGCTAAGGTTGGCGGCGAGGCCGAAGGCCCGTCCCATCCCGTTGCGTCACCCCACCTCACCCCGCATACGTCAGCACCGGCGACCGCGCCGCCGCCACCTCGTCCAGCCGCGAGATCGGCGCTGAATGCGGCGCCTGCTTCACATGCTGCGTATCCGTCTCGATTTCCCCCGCGATCTGCAACATCACCTCCACGAACCGGTCCAGCGTCGCCCGGCTTTCCGTTTCCGTCGGCTCAATCATCAGGCAGTCATGCACCGGCCAGTGCATGGTCGGCGGGTGGATGCCGTAGTCGATCAGCCGCTTGGCGATGTCGATCAGCGTGACGCCGCGGTCCAACAGTTCGCGCGGCACGGTGATGAACTCATGCGCGCAGAACCGGCCCTTGCCCGGATCGAAGTAAGGCGTCTCAAACTTGTGCTTCAGCTTCGCCGCGAGGTAGTTGGCGTTGAGTACTGCCGTTTGTCCCACGTTGCGCAGGCCCTGGGGTCCGCACGCGGCGAGGTAGGCCCAGCAGCGGACCAGCACGCCGAACTGGCCGAAGAAACTGCGGGTTTTGCCGATGGATTTCGGGCTGTCGTAGTCGAGGAAAAACGTGCCGTCCGTATGTTGTCGCACCTGCGGCACGGGCAAATAGGGGGCGAGGAAGCTGCGCACGGCAATGGGGCCAGCGCCGGGGCCGCCGCAGCCGTGGGGCGTGCTGAACGTCTTGTGCGTGTTGTAGTGCATGACATCGACGCCGAAGTCGCCGGGCCGCGCCACGCCGACGATGGCGTTCATGTTCGCACCGTCGAGATACAGCAGCGCCCCAGCTTTGTGCAGGATGTCCGCGATGTCGCCGATCTGACCGTCGAACAGGCCCGCCGTGTTGGGATTGGTAATCATCATGGCTGCGGTTTCGCCATCGACCATGGCGCGAAGCTGGTCGAGATCGACCAGGCCGTCGCGGGAGGGCACGCTGATGACGTTGGCTCCGCACATGGCGCAACTGGCGGGATTGGTGCCGTGGGCGGTGTCGGGGGCGAGGACTTTTTTCCGCTGCGGCGAGTGGCCGCCTTGCGGATCGTTGAAGTAGGCGCGGACGACTTTGAGCGCGGTGTACTCGCCGTGCGCTCCGGCCGAGGGTTGCAGACTCACTTCATCCAGCCCCGCGATTTCCGCCAGCCACAGGCGAAGCTGGTGCATCATCGCCAGCGCGCCCTGCACATCCTCATCGCGCTGGCGAGGGTGCAGGCCGGTGAAGCCCGGCATCGCGCAGGCCATCTCATTGACCGGCGGATTGAATTTCATCGTGCAGGAACCCAGCGGATAGAAGTTGCCGTCCACGCTGAGATTCCGCTGCGCCAGCGCGGTGTAGTGCCGCACCACGTCCAGTTGCCCCAGCTCCGGGAGAGCAGGCGGCGTCGCGGAGGACAATGCGTCCGGGATCGCCGTTTCCGGCACGTCGAGCGCGGGCAGATCCGTCGCCCGCGCGCCGGGGGAATGCTTCTCGAACACAAGCGGCATCGAACGGTTTGAAGCCATGGGCTGGCGTCCTTCACAGGTTCATCAGGGCCGACATTCTAGCCCGTTTGACCGGCGTGGGTGGGAACGTCGCATTACCATGTCCGCCATGAACACCAACTCACGACTGCAATGGGGCATCATCGGCACGGGCAACATCGCCAACCAGTTCGCAGCCGGCGTGGCGCAAAGCCATCGCACGACGCTGGCGGCCGTGGCTTCCCGCTCAATGGAGAAAGCCACGTCGTTTGCCGCGAAATACGCCGTTCCCGCGGCATACGGCGACTACGAATCGCTGCTGCGCGATCCGGCGGTGGAGGCGGTGTACGTGTCGCTGCCCAACGCGATGCACCACGAATGGACGATCCGCGCGCTGCGTGCGGGCAAGCATGTGCTGTGCGAAAAGCCGCTGGCGTCCAACGCCCGGCAGGCGCGGGAGATGTTCGACGTCGCCCGGCAGACGGGGCGGGTGCTGGTGGAGGCGTTCATGTACCGCTCACAGCCGCTGATGAAGGAGGTGAAGAAGCAGGTGGATTCGGGCGTGATCGGGCCGGTGCGTCTGATCCGCAGCAGCTTCTGTTTCAACGTCGCCAGCCCGGAGGGCAATGTCCGGTTCAGCGCGGAACTCGCGGGCGGCGCGCTGATGGACATCGGCGGCTACTGCCTGAACTTCAGCCGGTGGATCGCGGGTGCGGAGCCGGTGTCCGCATCCGTCGCGGGCCGCCTTCACGCAGGCGGCGTCGACGACATGGCGGCGGGAACGCTCGTGTTTCCAGGTGACGTGCTGGCGAGCTTTGTATGCGGCATGGCGGCGCAGGTGGACAACAGCGCGTACATCGCCGGGCCTCTGGGGTGGATCGAGATACCTATCCCCTGGAAAGCGCCGCAGAAGAACGCGGAATTCAGCATCGTTCGCGGCACGCCGCCAAGGATGGACAAGGGCGCGGCGCCGGCGGGACCGGGAAGGCAGACGGTGCATGTGGATGCGGAAAGTCCGCTGTACGCGATGGAGGCGGACGACTTCGCGGCGACGGTGCGCGACGGCGCAGCGCCGGTGATCCGTGAAGAAGATTCGCTGGGGAATATGCAGGTACTGGATGCGATGCGGAAACAATTACGTGTTCGCACGGAATTTTAGGAACGCGAAGGGCAAGCTTTGACGGAGGCGATTCGGTATGGCGACACATCGCGTCATCCTCGCGTCGCATCTGATTCTCACGGGGTACGGGCATTGGTTGCCCAATGATCCTCGCGGGAGTGGATCGATGGAATTGAAGAAGGACACGCTTGCACCCTTGGGGGACATTCATTTCGGGCGCAAGGTGGTGCAGCCTCCGCGAAGTGAAGTGAAGGCGTTCTATCAGGACGCGAAGGGCAAGCTCGAGTTCGAGGCGATCTGGTTCGACGAGGCGATGCGCCAGACTATCGGGGATGCGTTTCGTGAGGTAGTGAAAACAAAGGGCTACACCGTCTGGGCATGCGCGGTGCTGTCCAATCACGCGCACCTCGTCGTGCGAACGCATCGCGATCGGGCGGAAGTGATCTGGAAGTATTTCGCAGATGCTTCACGCGACGCGCTGCAACGCACCGATGGTCATCCCGTATGGGCGAATCGTCCCTACAAGGTGTTCCTGCACGAACCGGATCGCGTGCGGACGTGCATCCATTACGTCGAAAGCAACCCGGTGAAAGAGCGATTGCCCCGTCAGACGTGGGATTTCGTGAAACCTTACAGTTGCGTTGCGCCTGCGACAAAGCTTGCCCTTCGCGTCACCGAGGCGGAGGCGTCGCTTCCGTCGTGTACCGCAGCGCCAGCTCCACGAACAGATTCCCCCGTCGCTCGAAATGACTGAACTGATCCCACGACGCGCATCCCGGCGAGAGCAGGACGACGTCGCCTTGGTGGAGCTGGGGCATCAGTTGCGCCATGACGGTATCGAGATCGCGGCAGCGGTGGACCGCCGCGCCGCCCACACAGGCGTCGGCGATGGCGTCGCCGGTGACGCCGAGAGTGTAGACCGCGCGGCAGTGCTGACCTGCGAACCGCGCCATCCCGGAAAGGTCAGCGCCCTTGTCGTAGCCGCCGAGGATGACGTGCAGGACGCCGGGCGGGAAGCTTTGCATCGCCATGAGGGCGGAGGCGGGGGTGGTGGATTTGGAGTCGTTGTAGAAGCGGATGTCCTGCCACTGGAGCGCCATCTGCAGACGATGGGGCAGGCCGGGGAAGTCGGCGAGCAGGCGGATGCTGTCGGCAGGCGGCAGACCGATGGCCAGTTCCACGATGGTCGCGGCGAGGGCGGCATTGAGCCGGTTGTGCGAGCCGGGGGCCAGCAGCGAGCCGTCGGGCACGAGCGACATGGCGTGGTCCGGCGTCATCACGCGTTGGCGCGGCGCAAGGCTGTGGAAGAGCGTATCCGCTCCGGGGCCGAAGATGGCTGCGTCGTCGTCGCCGGGCTGCTGCTGATCGAAAATGGCTTGTTTTGCCTGGCGGTAGGCGTCGAGCGTGCCGTGGCGGTCGAGGTGGTTGGCGCTGAGATTGGTCACCGCGGCCACGTGCGGCGACCAGCGATCCACGGCTAAGCCTTCGAGCATGAAGCTGGAGAGTTCGAGGACGATCCAGTCCTCGCTTGTGATGCGGGGAAGCTGGTCGAGGAGGGTTCCGCCAAGGTTTCCGCCCATGAAAGTCTGCCGGGGATGAAAGGCCCAGCGGAGGATGTGGCCGACCATGGCGGTGGTGGTGCTTTTGCCCGCCGAGCCGGTGATGCCGATGGTGCGGCGACGGTTGGGCAGTTGCGAGGTCAGCAGCCGGATTTCACTGGTCAGCGTCGCCCCGGCGGCCAGCGCGGCCTGAAGGTACGGATTGTTCCTCGCGTCCACGGCCGGGTTGACCACGATCACGTCGGCACGGGTGAAGTCCGACATCTCGTGCGAACCCAGACGAAACGTGACGGGCAAGCCCTGGAGTGCAGCCACCGCTTCGGCCAGCTTTTCCGGCGGAGCCAGGTCCGTCACCAGAACGTTGGCCTGCTGTTGGAGCAGCCATCGGGTGACGCCGACGCCGCCGCCGAAGTGACCGAGTCCCATCACGACCGCACGCTTGCCCGCGAGGTTGAACATGGGTGCGTAGTGTAGCGTCGAAAGGGAAGAATCCCCACGACCCGGAACTCCCGCGCCTCGAAGACCCGGCATGGGGCGTGCGGGATCACTTGATGTCGAGTTTCAGTTCCTGCTGAGTCTGTCCCACGTGATAGGACTTGAGCGACGCGCCCTTGTTGATGGCGAAGTAGAGATAAAGCAACTGGGTGTCATTGAGATCGGCGATCGGCAGTTCCTTGGCGGACTGGATCAGCGCGGTCTGGTTGACGGAGATTTCCATGTCCGCGTCGGTTTTTTTCCATGCGTAACCCATGGGGAGCCACTTGTTGTTGGCGGTGTCTTCGATGTAGATGGGCTGGAGCATGGCGGCGGCGGCGCGGGTCTTGCCCAGCAGGCTCTGGGCTTTGTCGCGATCAACCTTGACCCGCACAAGCACGCGGCTGGAGGGGCAATGGACGGCGGTAATAGCGTTGGCGCGGCTGACGCTGGTGCCCTGGGGAATGCTGACGGTGAATCGTCCGCCGGAGACGGCGTTGCCCTGCTGTTCGAGGTTGCCGGAGACATGGTTGGGGCTGAACGAGAAGGGAAGGACATCGCTGACTTCGATCGCGCCGGCGAGAGATCCGGTGCGGATGCCCTCGCGTGCGCCGACGGTTCCGGTCTTGCCGTCACCGGCCGGGGCGGGTGCGGGTGTCAGTTTGGCCAGCAGTTCCGGGTTGAGTTTGCCGATCAGCGATCCCATGGCGGCGAAGGATTTGTCATCGGCAACCTGCACGGTCGGGGAGAGTCGAAGCCGGCGGATGAGCAGATCCTGCACCTGCTGATCGCCGGGGATGACGAAGATGAAGGAGATGCTGTCCCGGGGATTGTTGCCGGCCATGCACGCGCCGCTGTCGTCGAAGGGGAGGTATTGGCGTACGCCGGTGGCGCCGTCGAGCTTGGACGCGCCGAGGGGATGGACGAGGGCGCGTTTGGAATCGGGTTCGTCGCCGCGTGTGATGAGGGTGATCTGGGTGGGAGCGATGCGGACGATGTTGTCGCCGTCGTAGGTGGGGGTCGAGGCCTGCCATTGGGTGTCGATGACGACGAGCTTGTGGTTGGCCTGGCGCAGCTTGTCGCCGATGACCTTGCCGATGGAGTCGTCCACGGCACGGAAGGGGGTGTCGGCGACCCACGCGGCCGAGACGGTCACCGCGCCGGCAATGGCGACGTTGGAGGCGTTGTCATCGACGTGCAGACGGAACTCGCCGGATTGTCGGGCGAGTTTGGGCATTTCGTAACTCAGCGGCGTGCCGTTGCTAAACGCGCCGGTGGAGAGCATGGAGAAGAAGCCGCCGGCCTGATATTCCACGCCCAGCCACATGGACCCGCCGGGCTTGTCGACGACTTCGCCCTGGCCGCCGAGCATGTAGGGTTCGTACCCCGCGATGTCGTAGCCCAGTTGCATGAAGCCCAGGCCGATCATGAGGATGCCGGCCGTGAGGATGCCGGACCAAAGCCCGCAGAAGCCGCCGGCCACGAGGTTGATGATCTGGTGGAAATGCACGTTGGACTTGATCAGATAGTCGAACAGATTCCGCACGACCAGCAGGATCACGAGGAACGGCACGACGAGTCCCACGCCCCAGGCGTATGGGGCGATGGCGTTGAGCAGCAGATGCGTGACGATCGGTTCCCACAGCGCCAGCGCCAGGCTGCCGGCGATGATGACGCTGACCAGGTGCAGCAGGGCGGAAAAGACGCCCTGGCTGCCCCACCAGTAGACCATGAATCCGACAAAGGCAAGCACCATGAGGTTCGCCAGCATGTCATTTGCCCTTCTGTTTGCCGTCGCCGGCGAGGACGCGGGTGATTTCGCTGATGCTGGTGACGCCCTCGACGACTTTCGTCAGGGCGGTCTCCTGCAGATAGAGCATCCGTTGCTTGCGCAGGTACGAACGGGCCTGTTCGAGCTGCTTGGCCTTGATGAGATTGCGGGCTTCGTCGTCGAGGACCATGACCTCGAACACGCCGGTGCGGCCACGGTAGCCCAGGCCCAGGCAGTCGGGACAGGGTTCCAGTTGTTCCTTGACCAGCACCTGGCCCGAGTGCTTGTACAACTGCTGAACCTTGTCGGCGGAAAGGTTGAGTTTCCGCAGGATTTCCGGGTCCGGCTGGTAGGGCACGCGGCAGGTGGTGCAGAGCTTGCGAAGCAGCCGCTGGGCGATGATGACGCCAAGGCCCTTGACCGCCTGCTCGGTGTCGCCGATCGCGCCGATCCACGCCCGCAGGGCCGTGAAGGCGTCGGTCTGGCGGAGTCCGACGTAGAACCGCATTTCCTCGGCATACGCGGGAATCAGCTTGGCTGTGTCGGGGTCGCTCAGCAGGCTCAGCAGCACCACGCGCGGCTCGCGGAGCAGCAGCGACTTGAACTGCTGCGACACGGAGGGCGTGTCGGCCCCCGTTTTGATCACCGTGTGCGTGACGCCTTCAAGCTCCAGTCCGATCTCCTGCTCCAGCGTCATGATGTTCTGCGTGTACGGGTCGTGGCGCTCGGTGAGGCTGTTGAGCGTGGTGGTCATGCCCTGGTGCGGCGGACAGACCACCAGCACCGTGCGGAGATTGTCCTCCAGCGCGGGCATAAGCTGCTGTTTCTGCGATTCGAGCAGGCCCAGGTCGTCGAACTTGATGCTGCGGCGCAGGTCGGGATTGACCACGAGGTTCAGCGCCACGCCCTGCGTGGTGCCGGAGGTGCTCAACTCGAACTTCTGCTTGCCCATGTCGGAGACGAGCATGGCGAGTTTGCCGGATACTTTCTTGCGGCGGTCCTGCACGTCCATGCCGGCGTGCTGCTTGAGGTAGTCGATCAGGCCCATGCCGATCTTCGGTTCCAGCGTGGTCTGCGGATACTTCACGCCGTCGATCTGGACGTTGATGACGGTCTGGCTGGCGTCGGCGAGCATCTCGATCCGCTCGGCGCGTCGGGGGAGGGCGAAGTCGATCAGGTTTTCCAGGGCTTCATGCACGGGGACCAGCGGATCCTCGCCCATCGGCACGTTGGCGGGTTTGCCGTCCGGACCGATCACCGCCACGGTGGCCTTGGACGCCAGGCGTTTCTTCTGCGCTTCATCCCACCGGGCGCGGAATGAATCCAGCGACATCCGCCACTGGGCGCTGGGCGGCACGTGCTTGTTGCGATAGAAGTGGTAGCCCGCGAACGAGCCGGCCATCATCAGCACCGCCAGCACAAAGCCCAGCCAGAACCAGGGAATCAGCAGCCAGAACAGCACCGCCAGCGCGCCGGCGCCGATGAAAATGCCGTTCCACATCTGCTGGGGCAGGTAGAAATACTTCCGGTCTTTGTCCAGGTAGCCCACCGCATACGCCCACAAGCCCACCACGATCCCGAGCAGGATCGGCTTGTAGATGCTGAGCATGACCACGGCCAGCGTGAGGCTTGCGTTCATGTGCGATTCCGACGGTGCTGAAGCTCTCCGTGATGATCAGTTTTATTTAGCCGCAGATGAACGCAGATAAACGCAGATAAGACCAGATGCAAAAACATTCTGAATGAAATCAATTCTTGTTTTTGAATATATCTGCGTTCATCTGCGGCTAAAAAAATCACTTCCCGATACCCTTGAGCCGCATCTTCAGTTCGTCCGGGTTGGGGGCGACTTCGTGGGCGACCTTGGGGTGAACATATTGTTTTTGCACCAGGTCAACAAGTGCGTCGGTGAAAGTCTGCATGCCCAGTTCCTTGCTGTCGCGCATGACCTGGGGCAGTTCGTGTTCCGTGCCGTCAAGGACATATTTGCGGGCGCGGGGGCTGTTGAGCAGGATTTCCACAGCCGGGATGCGGGGGATGTCCTCGTGCAGCGTGGGCAGCAGCTTCTGGTAGATGAACGCCTGGAACTGGTACGCGAGCATGGTGCGGATCTGCTCGCGTTCATTCTGGGGGAACAGGTCGTAGATGCGACCGAACGCCTGGCTGGCGCTGGAGGCGTGGATGGTGCCGAAGACGAGGTGGCCCGTCTCGGCGGCATGGAGCGCGGCCTCGAACGTCTCCCGGTCACGCATCTCGCCAATCAGCACCACATCCGGATTCTCACGCACCAGCGCGCGAAGGCCTTCGGCGAACGATGCCACGTCGATGCCCACCTCGCGCTGGTTGATCATCGCCTTGGCGTCCTCGAAGAGGAACTCGATGGGGTCCTCAATGGTGACGACGTGGACGTTGCGGCGTTCGTTGACGTACTGGAGCATCGACGCGATGGTGGTGCTTTTGCCCGACCCGGTGACGCCGCAGAGGAGAATGATGCCCTGCGGCTGCATGCAGACGTCGCCCATGATCTGGGGCAGATGAAGCTGCTCGAAGGTGAGGATTTTGTTGTCGACACGGCGGGCGGCGACGGCGCTGCGGCCTCGGGTGCGGAAGACGTTGACGCGGAAGCGGTGTCGGCCTTCCTCCCCCATGTCCAGGTCGAAGCCCAGGTCCGCCGAACCGAAGTGTTCGTACCGGTCCCAGTGTTCTTCGCTCATGCCCTCCTGGAGCATCAGGTCGAATTGTTCCGGGGTCAGCGGCGAGGTGTCCAGCGTCTTGAGGCCGCCCTTGAGCCGAAGCCGCGGCGTCTGGCCGGCGCGGAGCAGCATGTCGGAAGCCTTGTACTTGACGGCCGCCTCGAAGAACTTGCGAAGAGGGGTATCCGCGATCGTTTTGCCCAGGCGCCGAGCGATGCGGGGCGCTGATGGCTGTGCTGCCGACGACATCCTGTTCTCCCGACTAGCAGGCCCGAATCGGTTTCGGCTTCTTCCTTAAGCCGCGTTGGCCGATGGGCGTCATTCCAGATCGTCATCCATTCTGACCGGCACCCCCCGTTCGGCCAGGTACTGTTTGGTTTGTGGAATCGAGTATTCGCCGTAGTGGAAAATGCTCGCCGCCAGCGCCGCGTCGGCTCCGGTCTGCGTCAGCACGAGCCGGATATGCTCCGGACTGCCGCATCCGCCGGAGGCCACCACCGGCACATCCACCGCGCCGGCCACCGCCGCCGTGATTTCCAGGTCGTAGCCGTCCTTCGTGCCGTCGGCGTCCATGCTCGTCAGCACGATTTCCCCGGCCCCCAGTTCGGTGACCTTTTTCGCCCAAGGCACGGCTTCCAGACCCGTCGGTTTGCGCCCGCCGTGCGTGTGGACCTCGAACACCCGGCCATCCTTGCTCACCGACGACGGCTCACGCCCGGTACGCTGGATGAACTCCTCCACGCGGACCCGACGCGGATCGATGTTGACCACCGTGGCGCACCGGCCGAACCGTTTGGCCGTCTGCTTCACGATGTCCGGCGTCGTCACCGCGGCCGTGTTGATGCTCACCTTTTCCGCCCCGGCCTGAATGAGCGCCGTCACATCGTCGATTGTCCGGATGCCCCCGCCCACGGTGAACGGCATGAAGCACTGCTCCGCCACCTGACGCACCACATCGAGCATGATGTTGCGGTCTTCGTGGCTGGCGGTGATGTCGAGGAAGACCAGTTCGTCGGCGCCCTGCCGGTCGTACTGCCGCGCGATTTCCACCGGATCGCCCGCGTCGCGCAGGCCGACGAAATTGACGCCCTTGACCACGCGGCCGGCCTTCACGTCCAGACACGGAATGATCCGATGCGTCAGCACGACCGGCAGTGTACCAAATCACTGTGGCGCGATGAGGGCTTCCCGCCACCAACTTCCAGTTCAAGGCGCAGTCTGGTGTCGTCTGCCGTCCGCTTCGCCGCTACGGCTTGCCGTCGCGCTGACGGTACTGCGCCAGCCGCGGTTCGATCTCCCGCGCCAGGGCATCGTTGCCGTTGGCCCGCGCCAGCCGCATCGCCTGATCCGCCGCCAGAGCGGCTTTGTCCCACTGTTCCGCCAGCGCGCAGACCTGGGCGTACAGATCCAGCACCGTGGCGTCCTGCTGCTGCGACATGACGCACGCCTGTTCCGCCTGTCGCAACGCTTCACCCAGCGATGTCGCATCGCCTTGCTTGGCGCTCAGCCTCGCCAGCCGGGCCAGCACCAGTGGCTGGCGCGGGCTGGCGCGGAGAATCGCCTGATAGATCGGTCTCGCTTCCGCGTCACGTCCCTGGCTTTCCAACGTCGCGGCAAGCTGGAACCACGACGCACCGTGATTTGGCTTGAGCTTGAGAATCTCGTGGAACTGCGTCTCCGCTTCGTGCCACCGTCGGCGGTGCTGCAGCAGCAGGCCGAGGTTGTACCGGGCGTCGGGATAGCTGGGATTCAGCTTCACCGCCTGCTGATAATGGGCCATCGCTTCATCCGACCGGCCAAGGCTTTCCAGGGCCGCGCCGAGGTCGTTGTGCGTCTCGGCCCGGTCGGGCGACAACGCCAGGGAGCGTTCATACTGGGCTGCCGCTTCGTCGAACCGGCCAAGCTTCTGCAGCACGCCGGCGAGGGCGTAGCGGGTCATCGCATCGTCGGGTTGGGCGCGCAGAGCCTGTTGCAGAAAGACCTCCGCTTCCGCGTCTTTCCCGTTTTCCGCCAGCAGTTTGCCCAGCGCCAGCGCGGCGTCGGCGTCCTGGGGATGCTCAGCCAGCAGTTTGCGAAGCGAAGCCTCGGCGTCGGCGGGTTGGCCTCCGATGGCCAGCGCGGCCGCGAGATTCCGCCTCGCCTCCGCGAGTTGAGGCTCCAGTACCAGCGCCTGGCGGAACTGGCGGATCGCATCATCGACCTTCCCCAGTTGCACCAGCGTCGTGCCGTAGTTGTTGTGCGCTTCGGCGAGGTCGGGCTTGAGCTTCAGCGCCAGTTCGTAATGCGTGGCCGCCTCGGCGTATTGGCCCATCGCCGCCAGTTGCAGCGCCAGGTAGTACCGCGCGCCGGGATGATCCGGCTTCAGTGTCGCCGCTTCCCGCAGCGTCGCCAGCGATTCCTCCGGCTCGTCCAGCTTCGCCAGCTCCCGGCCCAGCCCCACCAGTCCCGGCACATGGCCCGGCTCCACACGCACCGCGTCGCGGTACCACTTGATCGATTCCGCATGTTCCCCGGTCAATGCGAGGATTTCGCCCATGTCCACGTACACCGACGGATTGGCGGGATTGATCTGGATCGACTGCCAGACAAAATCGCGAGCCTGCGGGTAGTGTTCCTGCGCCATCGCCGCGTGCCCCGCGTTGTTGTACGCTCGGTCGTTGAGCTTGTTGATCGCGATCGATCGCTCCGCCATCGCCTGCGCCTCGGCGTACCGCTTCTTCACGATCAGTTCACCGGCCAGATTGTTGTACGCCATCCACGACGACGGATTCTTCGCGATCGTGTCCCGCCACAGCGTTTCCAGATCGCGGTAGATCAGGCCCTGTTTCCACGTCAGCGCTGCCAGCAGCAGCAGCAGCGGAACCGCCAGCATCCACTGGCGCCAGCCCAGCCGGGACAGCCCCGCCGCCGCCAGGACGATCAGCCCGAAGCTCGCGTGGTACTGAAAATGATCCGCCACGAAGGAATAGACGAACGGCCAGACGTCGAAGAACCCCAGGGCCGGGACCAGCGTGCCCAGGAAGAACAGCACCGCCACCAGCGGTCCGGAACCGATTTTCCTGCGGCTAAACCACAAGGCCGCCAGCACCACCAGCCACGCGGCAGGGAAGGCATACTGCCACGCCTGCCCCGCGTCGATGGTCCACCGGGGGTAGCTGAACGTCAGCTTCGCCGGCCACAGCAGTTTCATTGCGTAAAACCACGCCGCCCGTCCGGCGATCAGCACGCGGTCGATCAGCGTGAAATCGAACTGCGATCCCACAGCCCCGACGAATTGCTTTTCCATGCGGATGGTGATCAGGCCCGCCAGTCCGCCGACGAGGAACATCGGCAGCACGGGCCAGACGTCGCGCCAGCGCAATCCACCCCGTTTCCAGAGGATCACCAGCACCAGCGCCGCCGGCAGCGAGGCCGTCACCGTCTTGCTCCACAGCGCCGCCAGGAACAGCAGCAGGGCGGGGACGTACCACAACCACCTGTGCCGCGCCTGATCGTCGCCGGCGATGGTCGGATCGAATCGCAGATACGCCCATGCCGCCAGCAGGTAAAACAGCAGCGATTGCGTGTTTTTCAACTCCGTGATCCACGCCACGGACTCCACGTGAACGGGATGCAAGGCGAAGATCGCCGCCGCGAGCAAGGCGCCGGGAATCATCAGGCGTCGGAGGATGCGCCACAGCAGCAGGCACGACAGCACGTGCATCGCCACGTTGACGATGTGGTAGCCCATCGGATGTTTGCCGAAGAGCTTCCACTGAATCCAGAAGGCGGTGTGGGCCAGCGGGTAGTACTGCGGCACAGCGCCGGGTACGAGCCAGATTTGATGCAGGGCGTCGGGCTGATCGAGGGTTTTGTTGGCTGTGACGTGGGCGTCATCGTCCCAGATGAACCCGCCGCGCATGGCGGGGAGGTAGGCGACGATGGGCAGCACGACCAGCAGCAGGACGGCCAAAAGCCACGTGTTGCGTGGAGTGGTGTCGGGAGTCATGGTCGCATCATCGTCGCATCAAGCCTCGCCGGCCGGCGGGGCCTGCGAGGCGTGGTGTCCGGAGATTTCCAGCAGGGCCAGCACGGCGACGACCGCCACGGTCTGTGCCGCCGCCAGCAGGGCCTGCCACTGATTGAGCGTGCCGAGCATGACGCCGCCGAGGCCGGTCGCCAGCGTGCAGAGCCAGATCAGGATCACCGCGCCGCGGCGGGAAAGGCCCCGTCGGACCAGGCGGTGCGAAAAGTGGTTGTGGTCGCCGCGGAACGGGCTTTCGCCGCGGAGCATGCGCAGTGTGGTGACGCTGAGGAAGTCGTACAGCGGAATGGCCATGACCATCAGCGGCATGAGCAGGCCGTACCATGCGGCATGATGGCCGGGGACCGCGCCGCCGAGGTGGTTGGTTTCGCTGACCCAGTAGGTGGTGCGGACGCTGATGAGCGCCAGGAGCATGCCGAGGACGAGCGAGCCGCCGTCGCCCATGAACATTTTGGCTGGGGGAAAGTTGAGGACGAGGAAGCCGATCAGTGCGCCAACGAGCAGGGCCGCCATCGCGGCGACAAACCATTGTCCGCCGATCAACGTCGCGGCGAGGTAGAACCCGGCGATGATCGCGCCGACGCCTGCGCTCAGGCCGTCCATGTTGTCCAGCATGTTCATGGCGTTGGTGATGACGCCGATCCACAGCACGCTGACCGCCACGCTGGCTGCGTAGCCCGCCGGGCCGAACTGGTCCAGCAGATGCAGCACGCGAAAGTCGAAGCCGGCGGCGAGGACCGTGGCGATCACCAGTTCCACCGCAAGCTTGGTCATGGCTTTGAGCGACACACGGTCGTCGATCAGGCCCATGATGTGGACCACGAGCAGGGCGACGAGAACCGCCAGGGCCATGGGGGTGTGGCGGCGCAGGCCGTCGAGATGCTCGGCTGCGGCGGGGACGAGTTTCGCCACGGGCAACAGCCATGCCGCCGTGAGAATCAGGACCAGCGGGATGGCGATGGCGAGGAAGATGCCGATGCCGCCCGTGTTGGGGACCGCGTGGGCGTGTTTTTTATGTTGTTCCCGGCCGGGCTGGTCCAGGTAGCCCAGACGCCGGCCCACCAGCGCCAGCGCGGCGCACGTCGGCCCGCTGATCGCAGCCGCGACGACCCCCAGCGCCAGCACCAGCGTGACCATCGTTCGGCTCCTTCGCCGCTTGCGGCGTCGCGGAATCGTTCATCGCAGACCCAGCACGTCCGGCATGTCATACCGGCCCGCCGGCTTGCCCGCCAGCCATTTCGCCGCTTTCAACGCGCCACGGGCGAATACATCCCGCGTCGACGCCGCGTGGCACAGTTGAAGCTCCTCGCCCAGCGTGGCGTAGCTGACCGTGTGCCGTCCGACTTCGTCGCCCAGCCTCAACGCGTGCATGCCGATCTCCCCGCGCTTCCGCGTGACGTCGTCGCCATGCCGGCCATGCACCAGCGCCTTCACCGGATCCTTGTCCGTGGCCTTGCAGATGGCGCTCGCCAGCGCCATTGCCGTGCCGGAGGGCGCGTCCTTCTTGAACCGGTGATGACCCTCGACGATTTCGATGTCGTAGTCGTCGCCGAGCTGTTTGGCGACTTTGGCGGCCAGCGCGATCAACAGGTTGACGCCCAGGCTCATGTTCGCCGCCTGGAGCACGGCAATGGTTTTCGCAGCTTCGTCGATGGCGCGGTGATCGTCCGACGTCAGGCCGGTGGTTCCGATCACCAGCGCCACGTGGCTCTGCACGCACTTGGCCAGCGCCAGCCGCGTCGCGGCGGGGACTGTAAAGTCGATCAACACCTCCACGCCCGAAGGGATGGTGTCGGTCAGCGAAACGTGCAGGGGTTGGACGCCTGCCAGCGTGCCGGCGTCCTGCCCGAGCAGGCTGTGTCCCGCGCATTCCATCGCGGCCCCTACGTGAAGCTGAGAATCTTCCGAGGCCAGCGCCACCAGGCGTCTGCCCATGCGTCCTGCCGCGCCGTTGATGCCGATCGTGGTCATGCCGATGCTTTCTCGATGGGGGGTTCAGGGGTAG
>JADLAP010000144.1 GCA_020848195.1 Phycisphaeraceae bacterium | reverse complement strand
GCATCTGCAGGTGAAGACCAACATCTGTTCATGGCAACATCAGCTCACCGCCAGCGATGATTATCACCTTCAGATGCGAACGGTCGCGGACTACAACCTGATTTACGCGATGCAAGGCGAATTCGTTTGGGAGATTGACGGCATCGGTCATCCCATGTCGCGTGGGACGCTGGTGCTGGTGCCGCCGGGCGTGCCGCATCGGGCATGGAGCACAAGCAGTCCGTGGGAACTTGGGTCCATTCACGTGGAAGTGTCGCTTTCCGGCGGGCAGGATGTGTTTGACCTGGTGTCGCCGCCGCGTTGTCAGGAAGTGGAGCAAGGCAGTCCGCTGGACCAGCATTTCCGCGGCGCGATCCAGGAGTTTCAGCGAAGCGATCCGGTGGTGCGGCAGCAGTTGCTTCGCGGCTGGTCCCGGCTGGTGGTGGTGGAACTGTTGCTGTACGACGCAGCCAAGGAAAGGCTGACTCCGCGGCCGATGGACCCGGTGGTGGGCGAAGTGCTCCATGAGTTGCATCGCCGGGTGGGGGTTCCGGTGGATCATGCGGAACTGGCGGCCTGGGCAGGCTATTCTCCGCAGCATCTCAACCGCGTGTTTCGCAAGGAACTGGGGGTGACGCCGCTGCAGTATCTGGCGCGGCTGCGCATGGAACATGCGGCGTCGCTGGTCCTCGACGGACGACTCACGCTCAAGGCTGTGGCGCAGCGCGTGGGCATCTCCGATCCGTACTACTTCAGCCGGCTGTTCCACCAGCATTTCGGCATGAGCGCCAAGGCGTACCGCGCTGCGGCGGAGCATACGGCACATTCATAAAGTCCATTTGGCCGTTCATGTGATCCATTGTCGCGTAAACCCGCGGTGAAATAGTATTAACAACTAAATGGTCGATGATTGAATCGTCCATGTTGGCGACGAACGCTTTCACCCAGGAGCTTTGGGCCATGATCACGCACCTCACCGATGACCAGTGGGACACCTACAGCCGGCAGGGATATCTGCATCTGGACCAATTGCTCAGCGACGAGCAGGTCGCCCTCATGCAGAAACGCATCGACGACATCATGCTGGGCAAGGCCAACGTGGATTATGGCCGGATGCACATGCAACTCGACGCCAACAGCGAGGACTACGGCAAGCTTCCGCCTCAGACGCCCGGCCACAAGGGCGCGACGCTGGACTATCGCAAGATCGAACAACTGGAGTTCGACCCGTTTTTCCTGCGGTACATGCAGCAGCCGTTGTTCGAGGACATCTGCCGACGCCAGTACGGGCAGGGGGTGTCCGTTCGCTGCTTCCGCGCGATGTTCATGAACAAGCCGGCCGGCAAGGGCACCACGCTGCCGTGGCATCAGGACCGATGGAGTGTGTTGGACCGCGATCCGCTCGTGACGATCTGGTTGGCCATCGACCCGGCCACCATCGCCAACGGCTGCGTCAACGTCATTCCCGGCTCGCACAAGACGCTGCTGAATCCCAGCCATCCTTCGGGCTTTCTCACACAGGAGCAGGCTTCGAGTCTGGACACGGACAAGCTTGTGCCGCTGGAACTGAAGGCGGGTGAAGCGGTGTTGCTGCACAACTGGACGCTGCACAACTCGACGGTGAATCGGTCGCCGATCGCGCGGCGGGCATTCAGCGTCTGCTACATGGATGGCCGGACGAAAACACAGGAAGGCAATCAGTACTGGTCGCAGATCTTCGGCGACGGCGCGATGAATCCGGACGAACTGGAACTCGCGGCGGCTTCAAGGTAAACCGGTTTCACGCGGCATCGACGCTCAGTCCGGCCGCCATCTGACGGCGAAGCTCGTGCAGCGCCTCCGGTGGATAGAGGGCAAAGCACCAGTCACGCCTCAGCGCCTGCTGTCGGTTGGCGACTCCCAGCTTCGCGCGACGAACATCATCTTCAACCTCCCGGATCAGCGGCGCGTTGGCCTGCGCCATCGCGTCGTTGATCCAGTGCAGTTCCCGGAACAGCAAAGCCCGGCGATTCCGGTCCCGGTCGTCGTTCATGTGCGAGAGAATCCGCTGCTTTTCCTCGATCCAGGCCGGGTTCGGGATCGCCGCGCGCGGCTGACGATCCAGATTGAACGGCAGATGATGGCGTCGCCACTTCGCGGCCGTCAGTTCCGAACGCTGGGCGATGGGAACATCCAGCGGCAGCCGCAGATCAGCGCTGACCAGCCATCGCGGCGCCAGCTCGTGGCCTGTCCAGCTTCGCCACCAGTCGTCGGTGACCAGGTCATAGTCCCCGCCGCCTCGGCCGTGGATGAAAGCGTCGCACGCCAGGCTGCGCATCCACGCGGAAAGTAGCAGCACGCGCGGCGCCAGCGTGTCGCGCTGCGGATCAATCGTCTTGCCCGTCTGGCTGACAAGCTCACCCCGGCCGGCAATGATCCGTACATACACGCGCCGGCGCGGCTGTTGCCATTCCAGCAGCCAGAGCGGTAATTCCACGCGATCCGTTTCCAGCGTCAGCGGCGTGACGCCGGAGCCGGGATGGTTCGTCACCGCCTGGTTGTACGCTTCCACGCACGCATGGGGATTCGTCAGCATCTGCCGCACATCGGCCGCCGCGCCGGACCACGAAGCCATTTCGCTGGCGAAAATCACCGACATCGGCCCGGTGTACGGCTTGAGCAGTCGCTGCAGCACCGCGGTCATCTGCTCAGCGAGCGTGCGCAGGGGCGGCACTTCGGCAAACGCCTGTTCCACCTCCGCCAGCCGGTTGTCGCCGATTTGCCGCAGATTCTCCGTGATTTCCTTTGGATCCAGCGGCGGCTGCGAGCCGGTGGGCATCGCGGGATTACCCCCGTGTGCTGACAAACGAATCTTGCGCACCTGCAACCGTCCGTTCGCAGCCGTGGGCAGTTCCAGCAGGACAGTTTCGTGCGTGTCATGATCGACCACGACATGCAGCGAGGCCGCGCCGAACGCCTCGGCCGCGACGGACGCGGCGATGTACTTGGCGAGGATGCCCGGATGCCAGAGCCAGGCCTGATGTCCGGTGGCGATGATCGGCCGGCTCGGTTCCAGTGGGGCTGTGCCCAGCGCGCCGGCATGGGACGCCGCCGCCGCGCCGACTTCATCACGATGCCGCACGTTGCCGCGGCGCATCCGCCACTGATCGGGCGCCGGCTGCGACCAGATGACCATCGACGACCAGGGTGATTCGCTTACCGACATGACGGGTCCGAATCGGCCTCGGTTGTACAGGCGGATGCCGCGCATCCGCAGATGGCGAAACGATCGGCGAATCGGGCCATTTCCGCGTCGAACACCTGCTGGTAATGCGCCAGCCGATGGGTGGAGTCATTCAGCGGACCGCCGAAGCTGCGGTTGGGATCGTTGTAGATCAGACGCACCGGCAGTTCCACGATCCGCAGATCGTGCGCCGCCGCCTGCACCCAGAACTGTAGCGGAAACGCATAGCCCGGCTCCGTCAGGTCCAGCTTCCGGATCGCGCTGACCCGGTACGCCTTGTAGCCGCAGAAGCCATCCGTCAGCGACAGGTTCAGCCGCTGATTGACCATACGCGTGATGATCTGATTTATTTTTCTCCGATCCTCCGGCGGCGGGTCGCCGCACAGGCAGTCGCGCAGATACCGGCTGCCGCTGATCACATCCGCGTCGTCCTTCGCCATCGCTTCGTGAAACCGCGGCAACGCCTCCGGCTCGTGCTGTTCATCGCAGTCCATCGTGATGACCCAGTCATACCGATAGCACTGGGCCCAGCGGAATGCGTCGATCATGGACCGGCCATAGCCGCGGTTGCGGGCGTGACGGATCACATCCACCGCCAGTTGTCCCAGCAGGCACGGCGTCTGGTCCGTCGAGCCGTCGTCGATGACCAGCACATCCTCGGCATACGCCTTGACCCGTTCCAGCACACGGATCACGTGGCGCTGTTCGTTGTAGACTGGGATGGCCAGCAGCGTTCGCAAGGGATTGTTCCTGTATTGTGGCATCAAGGATGTTACGCCCCGGCGGGGGGCGCATCAATCCAGCGGGACAGCCGGACGAGTTGATCGAGGCTGAGCTGCTCAGGCCTGGCGGAAGGCGAAACATCGTCAGGCAACGCGGTGGCGCGGCCGAGGATCGAGCCCAGTTGCTTGCGACGCTGGTTGAACAGCCGGTGCAGCAGGGCCGACAGTTGATGCGGATCATCCGTCAGAGGCACGCTTCGCCGGGTGATGCACAGCACGGTGGAATCCACGCCCGGGGAAGGCCAGAAACAGCCGGGGGACAGGGTCGTGACATTGCGGACTTCGCACAGGGCTTGAACGAGGATGCCCAGCGGCCCGTAGTCCTTGCCGCCGGGATGGGCCACCAGTCGCTGGGCGACTTCACGCTGCACCATCACAATCGCGGCCGACATGGCGGGGCAGTCCATGGCGAGATTCGCCAACAGCGGCGAAGCGACGTTGTACGGCAGATTGGCCACCAGCTTGAACGGGCGGCCGCCGAGCGCCTCCAGCACGGCGGGATGCAACTGATGCTTGCCCGCCAGCACATCCTGCACGAGCAGCCGGCAACGCTCACCATCGACCGGCAACTGTGACCGCAGGATCAGCTCCAGATCGCGGTCGATCTCCACCAATACCAGGTTCGCGCCCGCTTCCAGCAACCGCTGCGAAAGCACGCCCGTGCCCGGCCCAACCTCCAGCACCAGATCGCCCGGCCCAACCTGCGCCGCTTCCAGTATC
>JADLAP010000143.1 GCA_020848195.1 Phycisphaeraceae bacterium | reverse complement strand
GTTTTCGCCTTCGGGCTTTTCGATGCCGATTTCCTCGAGGTTGGTCACGGTGTTGCCCAGCCAGGTCGCTTCGTACAGGCAGGGGTGATAGTCGATGTAGTAGCGTTTCTTTTCCTGTCGCAGCGGATAGCTGATTTCCGCCGTCTGCCCGGCTTGCAGACGTCCGATACGAACGAAATCGCTGAAGGGATTTTTGTATTCCGTGGGGCGGGTCTGGCCGCTGACCGTCACCTTCACGCGGGCGTGTTCCACCCAGTCCGGGATTCGCACGAGGGCGTCGATGGACTGGATGGCTTTCAGTTCGATCCGTCCTTCCCGCGGCAGATGGCTTTTCACGCTGACGCGCGACGTGGTCCGGTCGAAGGGCAGATTGACTTCCACACGATCGCCGGATTCGCTGACGGCATGTTTCCAGAGCAGGCCGAGGGTTCGGGCAGCCCAGCCGGGGCAGCAGGCGCAATAGACCGTGTAGTACGACCATTCGCGTACGCCGTCCCGGCCGTCGGGCATGACTTTGCCGTAATTCTCACGGATGAACATGCTCGTCGGCGTCGAGGCGCTGGAGAACGAACCCAGCAGAGCCTGGGGTACGTTCTCGAATGTCGCGCCAAGCATTTCGCGCGGATGCGCCGAATGGCGGTTCAGCAGGATCGACGTGTCGGTGATTTGAATGCGAAGCAGATGATTCGTCAGGCGCTCGGCGACATCCCAGTATCGTTCGTAGCCGCTCTCTGCGAGGACGATGGCGGCATCGATGGCGTCGGCGGTGACGCAGATTTCACAGGTGTCCCAGCCGGATCGTGGCCGGGTGAAGAAGGAAAAGTCCACGGTCTTCCCGCCGGGCAGAACCCAAGGCTGATAGATATGTCCCGTGTCGCTGCTTGCGCCGCAGTTGCAGTAGACATGACGTTCGGGCAGAAAGCCGAACTCCGTGCCCCAGAGCAGGTTCACCGCGAACGTATGTTCGACGGCATCCAGATAGTCTTTTCTGCCGGCAATGCGGGCATAGCGTGCGAAGCCGGCGAAACCGCCCATCCGGCAGTGCAGATGGCCGACACCGTCGCCGTGGGCGTGCAGGCCGTCGGGAAAGTATTTGGGATGGATGTTGCGAACATAGTCATCCGCCAGTTCGTCGAGATAGGCCTTGGCGGCGGCGTCGCCCGTGGCTTGATAGTACAAAGACAGCGGCGTCATCATGCCGGGCAGCACCATGCCCTTGCCCGCGCGGATTTCGGGGCTTTTCGGATCGCTGATCCGGCCGGCGATGGCGCGGTCAATCGCGGCTTTGGCCTTGCGGTCGCCGGTGAGCAGGTGCCAGCGGATCAGCCCTTCCATCATGATCGACAGATGGCCGTTGTACTCCACGCCGGCTCGGCCGTACCAGGTCTTCTTCATCTGCCCGAGTTTTTCCGATCCTTCGGAACCATAGTAATCCCCGAAAATATCATCCGGATGGTTGATCTGATCCAGCTCGGACTGCGGCGTCACGAACAAGCCTTCCGGCGTGATTTTGCTGGAAATGTATTCCGCCTGGCGTTCCGCGGCGGCGGAGGCCTTGATGCCGCCGGCCGCGTAGTCGGGATGTTTCTCCAACAGCATCGCCAAGGGCGTCAGATATCGGCCCGGACATTCCATCAGGTCCGGGTAGGCGTGCGACATCACCAGATGTTCACCCATGTGGGCATGCGTGAACGGCAGGCCCCATAGGGGGGTGTTCCGGACGATCGGCCGCCAGTCCAGGCCTACCGTCAGATGGTTGAGCGCCAGGCGCATCCGCTCGTCCAACGACAACATCGAATTCCGGTCCATCGCAAAAGCCCTTAATTCATATATAATAGTCATATGTATGATACCACCGCCCTGGTGGCGGTGCAAATCCGGCTCAGCTGCCTCGGCACAGCGTTCCAGGGTGAACGCATAGGGATCATGAGGCGGTCGAGGTGAAATGACGAAGGTCCAAATCCGAATGACGAAACGCAGAAAAACCCGGTCTTTTCGTTCGTCATTCGGATTTGGACCTTCGGTCATTGGGTTCCGGGGTTCCGGGGTTCCGGGGTTCCGGGGTTCCGGGGTTCCGGCAAGCCTTGAAGGGTCCTATGCGTTCGCCCTGTGACATGCATTCGCCCTGAGACTTGCCGCTGGCGTCGCAACGGTCGAATGGTATGATTCCGCGTTTTATCTCCAAGGATCATCAGCCATGACGCTTGCCGACCGCACGTATCAGGTCTCGTTCGCCCGAGTCACGCCGGAGCTGAAGGGCTACTGGGACGGCCCGGCCTGGCGAGCCGTCGCCCCGCTGAACATCGACCAGTTCCACGCCCGCAGCACCGATCACCATCCGCGCACGCAGGCCAAGATGGTCTACGGCCGCGACGGCGCGTACGTGATCTACCGCGTGGAAGACAAGTACGTCCGCGCGATCCACACGAAATTCAACGACATGGTGGCGATGTACTCGTGCGTGGAATTCTTCGTCCTGCCCAAGCCGGGGCACGGCTTTTTCAATTTCGAGTTCAGTTGCGGCGGCACGCTGCTCTGCTTCTACACGCGGAAATGGCGGGAAGAAGGCGGGCCGAACGATTACGTACCGCTGACGGACGAGCAACTGAGCATGGTGAAGGTATATCACTCCATGCCGCAGGTGGTGGATCCGGAAATCGCCGAGCCGCGGGAATGGACGCTGGAGTTCTTCCTGCCGTATGCGTTGCTGGAACAGTTCGTCGGGCCGCTGGGCGAGCCGGCGGGGCAGCAGTGGCGGGGGAACTTCTACAAGTGCGTCCATGCGGAAGACGCACATCCGCACTGGGCTGCGTGGTCGCCGGTGGAGATTCTGAACTTTCATCAGCCGCGCTGTTTTGGGACGCTTTCGTTCGCACCGAGCGAAGGGCAAGCCGGCTGCGGGTGCGGGGCAAGCCGGGGCCGTTGCGCCACGGCGTGAACAATCGCTTCCGCGTTGTGGCGAAAAGGCCTCAGTGCCGGATGACCAGCCCGCCTTCGCGCAGATGGCCGAACTCGCCGGTGGCCTGGGATTTGTCCACGTTGACTGTGACGATGTTGCGCGCCATGGCGCGGCGGATGTCCTTGAGCAGGACGTCAAGGTCGGCCGCTTCGCCTTCGGCGACCAATCGCACGGAGCCGTCGTGCATGTTCTGGACGTAGCCGGCGACGAGCAGGTTTTCCGCGCGCTGCACAGCCGTGTAGCGGAAACCCACGCCCTGAACGCGGCCCGTGTAATGGACGGTGTAGCGAACCATGGGATCACGCGGCAACGATCAGCCGTTGCCCAGGGCAGCCAGCACGTCGTCGGCAATGTCGAAGTTGGCGTAGACCTTCTGCACGTCGTCGTGGTCTTCGAGCTGATCGACGAGGTTCATGACGCGCTCGGCGTCCCGGCCCGTGCAGGCGACGGTGGTGCTGGGGATTTTGTTGATGCCGGAGGATTCGATGGCGATGCCGGCCCCCTGCACGGCGTTGCGGACGGCGATGAACGAGGACGGCTCGCAGAGGACCTGCCAGACGTCGCCGTCGTCCTTGACGTCCTCCGCGCCCGCGTCGAGAGCGACAGCCATGATGGCGTCTTCGTCGGCTGCCTTTTTGCTGACGAACATTTCGCCCTTGACGGCGAAGACGTAGGCGACGCAGCCGGAGGCGCCCAGGTTGCCGCCGCTTTTGTCGAAAATCTTGCGGATTTCACCGGCTGTGCGGTTGCGGTTGTCGGTCAGGATGTCCAGCAGCACCGCCACGCCGTTGGGTCCGTAGCCTTCGTAGATGGCGCTTTCGTAATGGGCCGTGCCCAGTTCGCCGGAGCCTTTCTTGACGGCGTTCTCGATCGTGTCCTTGGGCATGTTCGCGGCTTTGGCTTCGTCAATGGCGTAGCGCAGCGTGAGATTGGCGTCGGGATCGCCGCCGCCGTTCTTGGCGGCAACGATGATGGCGCGGGCGCACTTGCTCCAGATTTTGCTCCGCTTGGAATCCTGACGGGCCTTGCGGTGCTTGATGTTCGCCCATTTGCTGTGGCCGGACATAGTGGTGGCTCTCCCAAAGACCCGTGATTGTATCCGAGGCGAGGGCGTTGCGGGGAGCGATGGAAAATGACCGAATGACCCAATCCGAATGCCGAATGACGGGGCTCGCGGGCCGTTGGCCCGCGGCTACAAAGGTCTTGTCTTTCATTCGTCATTCGAGCTTGGACATTCGGGCATTCCGAGCGACAGTCAACCTTTGCCTGCCCCCTGTCCCCGTGGTATCATGCCTTGTTCAGGCCTTTTGCAGGCCGCGTGCGGGGTGTAGCGCAGTTTGGTAGCGCGCTTCGTTCGGGACGAAGAGGTCGGAGGTTCAAATCCTCTCACCCCGATTGCCGCAAAGCGGCAATAGAGCAGTGGAAAAGGTGAACAGGAGAGCAGGAGAAAAGACAAGACCTGCGACGACCTGTGACTGTTTCCACTGCGGTCTCCTGTTCTACTGTTCTCCTGTTCCTCTTTGATTTTCCGGATCACCCATGACTTTCATGTTCGAGAATCTGCAGGTCTATCAGAAGGCGGTCGACTTCGCGGATTAAATCGCCGCCTTGACTGAGCACTTTCCTCGCGGCTACTACTTCCTTGTCGATCAACTCAACCGGGCTGCTTTGTCCATTGCGACGAATCTTGCCGAAGGCAACGGCCGGTTCACCAAGAGCGACCGCAAACATTTCTTCACCATCGCCAGAGGCTCTGTTCAGGAATGTGTGCCCCTGCTCGAAATTGCCCATCGTCGTGGATTCATTCCCCCGGATACTCATGCCCATCTCCGCGCCAACCTCGAAGAAATCGCCCGCATGCTTTCCGGGCTGATCAAGGGTCTGGATCAACGCCGGTCGTGATCGGCAAATACTGTTGACCGGCGACACCCACAATGGATAATGGATTAGCCGGCTGGGTGTCCGTTCTCGGAACGGCCGGCAACGAAATCTCCACGTAGACCATCATGGCGTCTGAAGCAACTGGCGATCCGGGTATGCGGAAAATGGCGTGGAAAGTGCTGCGCAAGTGTGAATTTGCCCTTTTCACAATTACCCACGGGCTTGTGTTGCTGATCTTTGTTATCGTGGCGATCCTGGCGGTACGCAGCTACTGGGTTCAGGATCTGCCGCAGATCGCCTATCAGTGGTATTCCACGCCCGTGGCATATCATGCAAGATGGTTTGCCGTGCGATCCTTGCGGGGAACCTTGACCTTCGGTGTGG
>JADLAP010000142.1 GCA_020848195.1 Phycisphaeraceae bacterium | reverse complement strand
CGCGTCGTGTCGCGTTTGGGCGATTCATGGTGATGGATCGGGTCGGCCTTGCCGAGTCGGATCACGTAGCCGGCGTCGAGCAGGCGCAGGGCGTAGTCGCGTTCCTCGCCCTGATGGAAGAGGGCTTCCTGGTAGCCGCCGAGCTGGTTGAACAGTTCGCGGCGAAGGGCGTGGGATGTGCCGGTGTAGGCGCTGTTGACGTACCACTGCGTGGGCGATGCCGTGGCGGGCACGGTGGGAATGACGCGAGGACTTTTGCGGATGTCGATGTAGGGGATGGCAACGCCGGCGATGCGGGCATCGTCGAACTCGGTGAGCGTCTGCGCAATGGTGTCGGGGCTGACGAGTTCGGCGTCGTCGTCGATGGAGACGACAAACGGCGTGACGGCCAGCTTTGCGCCGAGGTTGCGGGCGACGATATAGCCCTGTGAAACTTCGGTGCGATGGACTTTCACTGCGGGAAACTGCTGGCGAAGCATCTCGCCCGTGCCGTCGGTGGAGCCGTCGTCGATGACCAGGACATCCACGGGCGGGCGCTGCGCCAGCGCCGAGGCCACGGCGCGGGCAAGGTCGTCGCGGCGGTTTTTGGTGGTGATGACCACGGTGGCGAGCGTCATCGTCTGATCCTTACCCCGTCGTACCACGCAGCATGGAGAACGGGCAAGCCGTCATGCCTTCGGCGGCTGATAGCGTGGGAACAGCGGGTCGCCGGACTGGATCGGCGTGTCGGGCTGGAGCCGGCCCCACTGCGTCCAGGCGTCCAGATCGCCCCGGCCTCGGTTAGCCAGCGCGGCGGTGTACGACGAACAGCCCAGACGGTCCCAGAGCTGCTCCATCTTCGCCGGCATGATCGGCCAGAGCAGCACGGAAGCGATGCGGATGCACTCGGCGCACTGATACAGGATCGTCGCCACATCCGGTTTTTTCGCGGGATCTTTGATCATCTTGAACGGCTGGGTCTTTTCGATGTAGCTGTCGACGGCGCGGACGAGTTCCATCGCGGCGGCGGCGGCCTTGTCCAGTTGCAGCTTGTCCATGGCCTGGCGGTAGCGGGCGACGCAGCCGGTGGCGGCATTGGCGTACGGTTCGCTTTCCGGCACGTGGACGATGGCGGCGGGAAGCTTGCCGTCGAAGTAGCGCCCGGTCATGTTGCTGACGCGGCTGGCGCAATTGCCCAGACCGTTGGCCAGTTCGCTGTTGTATACGTCGATGAAGCGTGCCTCGGCGAAGTCGCTGTCGTTGACGCCCAGCGGGCCGCTGGAGGCCAGGAAGAAGCGCAGGGCGTCGAGGCCGAACGTGGCGACGTAGTGGTCGAGTTTGGCCAGATCGACGAAATTGCCCAGCGATTTGCTCATTTTCTGGCCTTCGCTGATCCAGAAGCTGTGGGCGTAGACCTGATGGGCCGGGCGAACCCATTCGTAACCCGGCCGCTGGTGCAGCGCCATCAGCACAGCCGGCCAGATCACCGCGTGGAACCAGAGAATGTCCTTGGCGATCAGGTGGACATCGGCGGGCCAGTAGCGCCGGCGGTCGTCGGCGTCCACGGTGGTCAGATAGTTGAACAGCGCGTCGATCCAGACGTAGATGGCGTGCTGCTCGTCGCCGGGAAAAGCGATGCCCCACCCGCCGGCCCCGGTGCGGCTGATCGGCACATCGTTGAGGCCTTCGCGGATGCGGGCGACGACTTCGTTCCGCCTGGCGTCAGGCTGCACCGCCTGGGGATTTTCCTCCAGTTGCGACAGCAGCGCGTGCTGATATTTGCTCAAACGGAAAAAGTAATTCTTTTCCGCCCGCTTCACCAGCGGCTTGCCGTTGATGGGGCTTTTGTAGTCGTATTCCTTGGCTTTGTTGTCGGGAACGTACTCTTCCTGGCCGGCGTCGTACCAGCCTTCATACTCGCCCTGATAGACGTCGCCGGACTGCATCAGCGCCTGGACGTATTGCTGGACGCGGGTCTTGTGGCGGTCCTGGCTGGTGCGGATGAAGTCGTTGTTGGACATGCCGAAGCGGATGAAGGTCTGCTCGAAAATTTCGGCGTTGCGGTCGGCCCACTGCTGAGCGGAAAGCCCTCGCTGGGCGGCGGCGTCGACGACCTTGGCGGCGTGTTCATCCACGCCGGTGAGGAAAAACACGTCCTGTCCGCACAGCCGGCGGTAGCGGGCGACGATGTCCGCCACGGTGGTGGAATAGACGTGGCCGATGTGCGGCTGGTCGTTGACGTAGTAGATCGGCGTCGTGATGTAGTACGGTTGGGTCTGGGACATGCGGGGGATTATAGGGGGAAAACGGGGAATGTGAGGTTGTCGCAAGGTTCCGCGACGCCGCGAGCGGCGTGGGGTGTTTACAATGGCGCGATGCGAAACGCGGCGTACAGCCTGGCGATCGAGACGTCCTGCGCCGAGGGATCGGTGTCGCTGGGACGTAATGACACGCTGCTGGCGACGACGGCGCTGGGGCGCGGCCGGGCGGAATTGATGCCCGCTGTGGCGAAATTATGCGAACAACACGACTGCAAACCGGGGAATCTGGCGGAGGTGTATGTGTCGCTTGGGCCGGGGTCGTTCACGGGCCTGCGCGTGGCGCTGGCGGCGGTGAAGATGCTGGCGATGTCGCTGAAGGTGAAGGTCGCGGGGATCGCCACGCTGGACGTACTGGCGTGTTCCGCGCGGTCGCCGAAGGATGATCAGCCGCTGCTGGCGTGCCTGAACGTCAAACGGGGGACCGCGTGGTGCGGAACCTACCGATGGGACGGCACGCGATGGCGGCGCGACGGCGAGCCGGGGCTGCGGGAGATGACGGGGACGGAGCCGGGGTTGTGGACCGTGGAGCAGTCGCCGCCGACGAGTGAAGCGGTGTGGCGACTGGGACGTGAGCGGTCGAAGATGGAACAATGGGACGACGCGTGGGCGCTGTCGCCGATCTACGCGCGGGAGCCGGAGGCGGTGCGGCTGTGGCAGCAGCGTCACGCGGCGGTGAGGCCCTCGGGTCCGGTGACAAGCAAGGAAAACATATGACGTGTCGCATCGCCATCGTGGGCCGGCCCAATGTGGGCAAATCCAGCCTGTTCAACATGCTGGCCAACCGTCGCGTGGCGATCGTCGATCCGACGGCCGGCGTGACGCGGGATCGCCTGAGCATCACCGTCGAGCTGCCTCCGGTCTACCGGGGTCAGGAGCCGATGCCGGTGGAGCTGATCGACACCGGGGGCTACGGCATCGAGGACTCGGCGAACCTGACGGCCGACGTGGAACGCCAGATCGCGCTGGCGGTGGCGTCGGCGCACCTCGTGCTGTTCGTGATCGATGCGCAGACGGGCGTGGTTCCGCTGGACCAGGACGTGGCGAAACTGCTGCGGAAAAGCCGGGCCAAAGCGGTGATGATCGTGGCCAACAAGGTTGACGGCGAAAAGCTGGAAGCCGACGCGCAGGAAGCGGCCCGGCTGGGCTTCGGTCCGCCGGCGATGGTGTCCGCCGTGACGCGGCACATGAAAAACGCCTTCCTCGAAGCCGTGCGCAGGAAGGTCTCGGAACTGGACATCAAGGACGATCCCGCGCCGCAGGTCGCCGAGGCGAAGATCGCCATCGTCGGCAAGCGCAACGCGGGCAAGAGCACGCTGGTCAACGCACTGGCCGGTGAGGATCGCGTCATCGTGTCGGAGATCGAGGGCACGACGCGGGACGCCATCGACGTGCGGTTCGAGATGGACGGCAGGCCGTTCGTCGCCATCGACACCGCTGGCGTGCGCAAAGGCAAGAGCATCCAGGACGACATCGAGTACTACAGCCTGCACCGTTCGCTGCTCTCCGTGCGTCGCGCGGACGTGGTGCTGCTGCTGATCGACGCGGCCATTCCCGTCAGCCAGGTGGACCGGAAGCTGGTCAACGAAATTCTCAAGCACTACAAACCGACGGTGATCGTGGTGAACAAGTGGGATTTGGCGCAGGGCCAGGCGACGCAGGAGGAATATGCGGAATACCTGGACAAAGCGCTGAAAGGGCTGGATTTCGCCCCGATCGTGTTCATCAGCGCCAAGGCGGGCGAGGGCATGAGGGACCTGGTGAAGATGGCGATGAACCTGTACCGTCAGGCGGGCCATCGCGTGGGCACGAGCGAGCTGAACCGCGTGGTCAAAGCCATCCTTGAAGAGCGTGCCCCCGGCGCGGCCAAAGGCGGCAAGCGGCCGAAGGTGTACTACGTCACCCAACTGGCGATCCATCCCCCGACCATCGGCCTGTTTGTCAACGACCCCGACCTGTTCGACGCGACGTATCAGCGTTTTCTCATGCACCGGTTGCGCGACGCGCTGCCCTACTCGGAAGTGCCGATCCAACTGCTCGTGCGGGCCCGCAAACAGTCGCCTCGCGGGGAAAACGGCGAAATCATGGACGCGGTGGAGCCGCAGGCGGAAACCGAACCCGAATGGGAACCGGAATCCCCGGCGAAGGAAAACGACGACAGCGACGACGACAATGACAATGATTTGAAATCGTGGCTGGAATCGGAAGACGAGGCATGAACGACCAGCCGGCGTCGGACGCGTCGATGCAGGAGCCGCCGCGGCGTCGTCCGAAACCGTGGACGCCGACGCTGTGGGCGGGCATGCGCTTGTCGCCGCGGGTGAAATTGTTGTGGCGACATCGTCGCGGGATGCCCTTGGAGCGATGGTTCCGCATGGGCGTGCTCGGCGGCGCGGTGGGGCTGACCAACAGCGTCATGTCGCTGGCGCAGCGCGGCATGTGGGGCCGGCGGATCGATGCCGTGACCTTGCCTTCCGATCCGCTGCTGATTCTCGGACACTGGCGCACGGGCACGACGCTGCTGCACGATCTGCTGGCGGCCGATGATCGCATGGTCGCGCCGACCACGCTGCAATGCTTCGCCCCGGAACACTGGATGATCGCACGGTGGACCCGGCTGATCTTCAATTGGGCCATGCCGACACGCCGACCGATGGACGACATGACCTTCAGCCTCGATCGGCCTCAGGAAGATGAATTCGCCCTGCTGCTGATGGGCCACCCGTCACCCTACCAGGCCATCGCCTTCGATCATCGCGGCGGATCGGACTGCCCCGACATGAACGAACTGTCCGAAAACCAGCGGCAACAATGGACCGACGCCTGGCTCGGCTTTCTCCGCTCCCTGCTGTTGCTGCACCCCGGAGCGCGGCTGGCGCTGAAGTCTCCCACCCACACCACGCGCCTGCCGCTGATCCACGCTATCTTCCCCGAAGCTCGGTATGTCTATCTCGTCCGCGATCCCCGCAAGGCGATCCCCTCCACGATTCACCTCTGGAAAACGCTCTCGCTGTGGTGGGGCATGACCCGGCAGGACCACGAAGGACTGACGGATCACGTGATCCGCACGTTTCGCCGCATGGACGACATCTTCGAGCGCGACCGGCACTTGCTCGATCCGACCCAGGTGACGGTGATGCGATATGAGGATCTGATCGCCTCACCGATGCCGGCAATGGAACGCCTGTACCGGGAACTGAACCTGGGCGATCTGTTACCTGCGAAATCCGCGATGACATCGTTGCTGGAGCGGAACAGGGACCATCGCCCCAATCGCTGGTCGCCGCCGACGGAGTTGTTGAGCCGGATCGAAAGCGAACTGGGAGCATACATGTCGCGGTACGGATATCGCTGAGGCGCGAAGACCGCGATGGCAATCGAGGAAAAAATTCCGGGGGAAATTCGGGGGAATCCCCAAGGCTCGAAGACTCGCCCTGGGGCTTGCGGGTGCTTGCGGGGGGCTTCCGGGGGGGCGCAAACAACGGAGTCCGAGCGTTGGCCCGGACTCCGTTCGAGCCGGAGTGACAGGGAATCGGTAGGGAAGCCTGGGCGCTTCCTGTTGTGTCGTGGTATGTCCGGGGCCATCCCGAGGAAAGGCGCCGCGGCAAGATTTCGGGCCGGAGTCCGTCCCCGGAAGTGTTCCGGGAGCTGGTGGGTATCCGGGAGTCCCCCGGGTTACACGGGGGGACTGCCGGACCCGGTGTCTCATTGCAGCAGCGACAGGGCGGACTGAGGCATGGAGTTGGAAATCTTCAGGACGCTGGTCGCGGACTGCGAGAGAATCTGGGCCCGTGTGAGGTTGGCGGTTTCCGAGGCGAAATCGGTGTCGCGGATCGCGCTCTCGGCGGCGCTGGTGTTTTCCAGGGTGACGCCGAGGGAGTTGATCGTGGACCCGATGACGTTTTTCTGGAACGCGCCCAACCGGCCACGGAGGGATGATACCTGGCTGATGGCGATGGTGACGATCTGTTGTGCGATTTCAAGATCGCCGGTGACCAGGTTCGACCCGCGGCCTGAACCCAGGTCGTCGAGAAATCCGATGCTGGTGTCGCCGAGATAGCGTGCGGCGACGTTCTGGATGCCGATGGAGACCTGGTTGTTGATATCGACATTGGGACCGAGGTTGAACCTTGCGCCGCCGCCGGTGATGGTGAAGGCGTCGATGGTTCCCGCAGCCTGGGCGCCGGTTTCCGACAGTTCGATGGAAAGATCGAGGAAGTCGGTGGCGACGCTGGCGGTGCGGCCCTTGCTGGTGGCGGTGATGCCGTTGATGATCGCGCCGATGTCCTGTCCGTCGTCGCGGATCGCGTTGTTGACGTTGGCCAGATCGGCTTCAGAGGCGGTGTCGGCGACGTTTTCATCGATGGAGGACATCGTGAAGAGGGCGCCGGTCAGTCCGCCGCGGTTGACGAGGTTGAAGCTCACGAAGGCTTCGGAACCATAGTCGATGCTCTTGAGTGCGATGCCGGTGGCGCTGACGACGGCGCTGACGCCGGTGACGTTGCGGTAGGTGTTGATGGAGTCGGCGATGGAGGACAGCGTGGTGCCGGAGGCGAAGCTGAACTCGCGTGAACCCTTGACGCCTGCGATTTCAAAGCTGAATTTCGCGTCGGCGGCGGAAAGGTCCAGCGGGCCGTTGGTCGAGAGGAACAACCCGGCGTGCTGGGCGGATTCGGTGACGACGACCTGAATGTCGCGTGTACCCTGATAGCCCAGCTTGGCGGCGTTGATCTGGAAGGTGTTCACGTCCGCGTCCTGAGCGCTGACCGTGAAGCTGAACGAGCCGTTGAGCAGCTTCGTGCCCTGGAAGCTGGTCGAGGAGGCGATGCGATCGATCGTCTGTAGGATCGAGTCGATCTGAAGCTGGTTGGCTTCCTTCTCCTCGCGGCTGAGGCCGGCGTCGTTGGCCGTCTGGCCCACGAGCGACTGGACTTCCAGAAGCATGGAGCTGACTTCCTGCAAGCCACCTTCGGCGATGTTGATCACCTGGTCGGCCCGCTCAGCATTGTTGATGGCGGTGTCCAGGGAGACCTTCTCCGACCTCAGGTTCTCACTGGCGATCAGGCCCGCGGGATTGTCCGCACCGCGGTTGATGGCCAGGCCCGTGCTCAACCGTTCAAGAGACGTATTGAGCTGGCTGTTGTTCTGTCGCAGGATCCGCTGCGAGATCATGGACGACACGTTGGTGTTGATGCGACTCATGGCTCGTCTGTCTCCCCAAGGCTCCGGGACTCGGGTATGCGTTCGGGTCGGCCACGCGGCACAACCCATTCAACCGCTCTTCTTAATCCCTTCGTCTCTACCCTTTCGCCCCTCATCATCGGAACACCACGCACACGCCTTAACATCAGCAGGAAAGAAAAACACGGAATATTCGCTACAACCCCACCTTGCGTCCAGATAAACCCGATTCACGTCGGGATAACCGCGGAAAAACCGCGTCCGACAGGCTCACTCCCCCGATTTTCGCTGAAATTGCCTTGGCTCCTTTCGCTTCCACCCGTTCGGAATACAGCGAAAAATTCCGCGAAATCGACTTCAGCACCCATCGCCGGGGCTTCGCCGGAACAATATGGAGGTCGATTACAGGAAATTCGGCACGGCGGCATGGCAATAGGGCCGCCCCATCCAGGACGAACGCATATGGATCATGAGCCGGACGAGGTGAAATAACCAAGGTCCAAATCCGAACTGATGGGAAAGGTGATTCCACGCAGCCCAGCATCATGGGATTGAGTGGGCGAGAAGCTTGATTTTCACCCCCGCGGAGCCTGTTTTTGTCGATTTTGATCCCGATGATCCCGTTTTTCCGCCGATGATCCCTGAGGGATCAAAATCGGACCCTCATCGAGCCAAGTCGCTGTCGCACACAGCTTTACGATTTGATCCGCCCATGATCCCTGAATGATCCGGATCATTTGCTTCCGCGGCGAAAAAGCGGCTATTTCCCGATG
>JADLAP010000347.1 GCA_020848195.1 Phycisphaeraceae bacterium | reverse complement strand
TCTCCGCGCCGGTGATCTCTTGCAGCTGGCGCAGCGAGGTCTCCGGCGAGACCGGCACCTTGCACGTCAGGCGGGCGGAGATTTCCGACTGGCTGAAGTAATGCTTGTCCGTCATCTGGCGGCTGGTGTTCTTGATGCCGCCGGGACGGATGGTCGCGCCCGGCTCCGTGTCGAAGACCTGGCTGTCGATGCGGATCGTCGCGCGACCGAGGATTTGGTTGTTAAGAGGCATGGTTTAATTCTCCTTGAACGTTGATTAGAGACGGAACTCGACCTTGCCAGCGAAGACGCGCAGCTGGTTGATGATGTCGGGCGGGATCAGGGCGTTGACGCGGTTGACGTCCGACTGGTCGCGCTCGACAATCAGGTCGTCCTTGAACTGGTCGATGTTCTCGACAAGCCCGGCTTCTTCCCATTGCTTGAAGCGACCGATCAGCGCGTCGCGGATAACCTTCGGCGTCACGACGTTTTGCCCGCGCGCGAAGGCCGTGCCGTCGTCGGCCAGCTTGTAACGCGGGAAGCGGAGCGCGATGAAAGTGCGCGTGTCGTAGCGCAGGTAGGTCAGCGTCTTCATCGTCTCGATGTCCAGGTAGGACAGGTCGGCAGCGCCGAAACCGTTCTTCTGGTAGGTCGTGATCATGCGTTCGATCAGCACGACGCCGCCTTCGACGCGGAACGTCGAGATGCCATTGTGCAGGAGGATGTTGCGCTCCGAAAGGGTGAAGAGATCGGCGGTCGCGGGCGGCAGCAGGCCTGGCACGCCCAGCGTCTGCACCGGGCGGGCCGGATCGATCTGGAGGTGATAGGCCGCGACCGCGCCCATCGCTGCGCCCCACTCATACGGCGGCGTCGGCGATTTCTTGTTGCCGAGAAGCAGGACGTGCGGCGAGTTGCGCGCGCTGCCCTTCGTGACCAGGTTGGCATGCGTGTCGCTGTGGCCGATGTAGCAGTAGCCGTCGATCTGTGAGAGCGGCCCGAAGCGGTCGAGCAGCTCCGTCTCCATCGCCGCGATGTTCGTCGTGTCGGCATAGGGCATGATGAAGTCCGTGTACCAGGTGTCGCCGATCGCGGTGAAGACGGCAGTGACGTCCGGGTTCGCTGTGCCGCCGCTCATGGCGGTGACGGCGGCGGTGACGCCAGCGGGCAGCGCCTGGTCGTCGTAGTAGTTG
>JADLAP010000346.1 GCA_020848195.1 Phycisphaeraceae bacterium | reverse complement strand
CCCGCGGCGGCGCCGCAGCCTCCGGCGGCACCGGCCGCGGACCCGAAACTGGTCGCGCTGCAGGAGAACGTGCAGCGCTGGCTCGGCCGCACCGTCAACGCGGAGACGCAAGGCAAGCTGCCGGCGTTTCGCGTCACGGCCGCCGAACTTCACGACGATTGCCGCAAGCTGCGCGCCGCCGGTTTTGACTACCTGCTCTTCGTCACCGCCGTCGACTATCCCGCCGACAAGCGCTTTGAACTCGTGTATCTCCTGACCAACTTCCAGGATGGCGCCGAGCTGTGTGTGGTCGCCAACGTCGACCGCAGCCAGCCCGAGATCGACACGGTCAGCGACATCTGGGAAACCGCCGAGTGGCATGAACGCGAAGTCTATGACATGTTCGGCATCCGTTTCCGCAACCACCGCGACCTGCGGCGCATCCTGCTGGAGGAAAACTGGCCGGGCCACCCGTTGCGCAAGGACTATGTGGATCAGGGTCACAACGTGATCCCACGGCCATACTGACGCCATGAACACTCAAGCCAACACCACCCCCAGCGTCACGCCGAGCTTCCAGGACTATTACTTCAACAGGGGGACGCAGCATCCCTACACCCACGGGGTGCTGCGACTGGTCGTGAAACTGGCCGGCGAGACCGTGCTGGGACTGTCCCCGCACCTCGGGTACGTGCACCGCGGCGTCGAGAAGATGGGCGAGGCGCAGACGGCGCCGCAGTTCACGCATCTGACGTCGCGCCTCGACTATCTGTCGGCACACATCAACAACTGGGGCTGGGTGATGGCGGTCGAGCAGGCTCTCGGCATCCAGCCGCCGGAACGCGCCGAATACATCCGCGTCCTGATGTCGGAACTGACCCGCCTGGCGTCGCACCAGCTCTGGTGGGGCGTCTTTGGCATGGACCTGGGAGCGTTCACCCCGTTCCTCTATGCCTTCCGTGACCGCGAGATGATCAATGACATTTTCGAGAAGACCTGCGGCGCACGCCTGACCATGAACTACATCTGCGTCGGCGGCGTCACGGATGAGCTGCAGCCGGATTTTGTCGCCGACGTCAAGGCCTTCGTCACGCACTTCCGCCCGATCATCGACGAGTACGAGCGCCTGATCTCCGGCAACATCATCATTCAGGAGCGCACCCGAGGCGTCGGCGTGCTTTCGGCCGACATGGCCCGCAGCTTCGGCTGCAGCGGCCCGACGCTGCGCGCCAGCGGCGTCGCCTATGACGTCCGCAAGAACCACCCGTACGGCGTCTACAACCGCCTCGACTTCAAGATGGCGACGGCGACGGAAGGCGACAGCTGGGCCCGCTATGTCGTGCGCATCGAGGAAATGCGCCAGAGCCTGCGCATTGTCGAACAGGCGCTGGAGCAGATGCCGAAGGAAGGTCCGGTACTGAGCAAGGTGCCGGCGGTCGTGAAGATACCGCCCGGCCGTTACCTGGCGCGCGTCGAAGCCGCCCGCGGCGAGATGG
>JADLAP010000141.1 GCA_020848195.1 Phycisphaeraceae bacterium | reverse complement strand
TGTCAACCAAACGTGACATGCAGGAAGAGCAGCGTCAGGTGGAATTGATGCGGCAACGCGGCGTGCAGGGAATCGTGCTGTATCCCGTCTCCCGCGAAGCCGGCCAACCGGAATACCTGGCCAACACGCTGGTGGATTTTCCGATCGTGGTGACGGACTTGTATCTGCCGGCCATGAAGCGCCCGCACTTTGTGTTCGACAACTTTCAGGTGGGGCGTGAGGTCACGCAATTCCTGATTGCTCAGGGCCGATGCAACATCGCATTCCTGAAGTTTCGTGACGACCTGTTGTATCGGTCGCTGGATGATCGCGTGGCGGGATATCGTCATGCTCTGACTGAAACGGGGTTAGGCTTTGATCCTCGCTATGTGGCGGCTTTTGACGGTCGCGGGCCGATGTCGCCGGGACACTGCGAGGCGGTGGATCAACTGCTGGCGTTCAAACCTCGTCTGACCGCGCTGATTACGCCGAACGATCCTTACGCCAAATCGACCATCGCTCATCTGCGCCGGCGGGGGCTGGATGTGCCGCGGGATGTGGTGGTGGTCGGCTTCGATGATCTGAACAATGAGCTATGGGGCGAACGGTTTCCCACAACCCGGCCCGATTTTGTGCGAATGGGCGAACGGGCGGCGGAATCGCTGCTTGACCGCATTGTCAGCGGCGATCTGTCACCCACCGGCACCGTGCTGCCTTGCCCATTGGTCATTCCTCGTGAAATGACCTTTGCCGCGGAGGGTTCAAACCCTGCCCCGACCCATCAGCAAGCGTCCGTCACCGACACGGTGACAGCCAGGTAAGTCCATGCGATGAAACACGATCCATCACATAAGGGAAATTGAGCATGTCAGCCAGACAGAACAGCTTGCGGGTATCCCGGCCGGCGTTTACCTTGATTGAATTGCTGGTGGTGATATCGATTATTGCTCTGCTTATTGCCATTTTGCTGCCGTCGTTGCAGAAGGCCCGGCAGGCGGCCCAGACGATTCAATGCAGCGCCAATATCCGGTCGCTGGGGCAGGCCACGTCGGGTTATCTCGCGGATTTCAAGGGGATGCTGCCCTATCAGATGCACCCCAGCACGGGCACCTATTCGTTTCCCGCCCACTATTGGCTGCTTGCGTCCTATGTCAATGTGGATCGCATGGACGACACCCCGACGGACTGGAAGAACGCCAGGCTGAATGTGACGAAGCCCACGGTCATGCACTGTCCTTCCTACGAGAACTTGACGGTCTATCCTTTCATCGCGTTCGCCCAGCAATGGGAAGTGGCCCACTACACGCCGCCGTATCCCGTGGCCGCGGGAGCTCCGGTTTACGCCACGACCGGGCCGATTTTCGGCGCAGGCAACTACCGCTGGGGCATCGAGCGCAACATCCGTTCACCGGCGAAGAAAATCTGGCTGGTGGATTCCCCCACCAACGCAGGAGCCGCCTGGCGGGTGGCCAATGCCACTTCGGATGTCAATTGGGTGCATTCCAGCCGCAATGGCGCGAACTTCCTCTACTTCGACGGCCATGCACGCACCATGGACTACAACACCGCACAAACCGCGACCTCGTCCGGCTACGACACCTACTCCAACTGACCGATTGGACCCTCTGCACCGACTTCTCCGTTGTTTCGGCACGACACGCGCCTGCCGCAGCCGCCCTGTTGTCGCGGCGGGCGCGAAGAAGGATTGCATCATGATCTGGCCAGCCACACTGGGATCGAAGTTGTTCCATTCACTTGCGCGCAACCGCAAGCGATTCACTCGACATGAACTGCTCATGGCGATCATGGTGACGCTTGCCGCCATGGCTGACGTGGCCCGGGGCATGGACCTGGTTGTGAACGGGCAGGCGAAGGCGGTGATACTGCTGCCTGAAAAGCCTTTGCCCATGGAGCGCTACGCTGCCGACGAATTGCGATATCACGCGAAAAAGGCGACAGGCGCTGAACTGGCGATTCAGAGCGTGGGCGTCACGTTGCCGGAGGGCATGGGCGAAGTCCGTCTCGGTCGCGCCGCCCATGGCGTGATCGAAATGGACGATTCCTCGCAGCCGGCGAACGCATTTGCCGTTGTATGCGATGAGCGGGTGCTTTGCATCGCCGGGAACGATGGCGAAGGCTCGCCGCTGGCGGATGATGTGTCCGCGGGCACGCTGTTTGGCGTGTATGAAGTGCTGGAAACGCATTTCGGTGTGCGATGGCTTTGGCCGGGCGAACTGGGCGAGGTGGTTTCGACGTGTGAGAACTGGTCCGTGCCTGCCATGCGCATGTCGGAGCAGCCTCGACTGCTGCATACGCGCCTTCGCACGGGCCACGGCAATGCGCTGACCGGATGGAGTTCTGCTGCCGCGCGAAACCACTATATCCACGATCAGCAGGTTTTCCTTCGCAGACACCGACTCGCCAGAGGCGTCAGCCTGGAATACGGCCATGCCTTCATCGAATACTGGGACCGATTCGGCAAGAACCACCCCGAATGGTTCAACCTGCTGCCGGATGGGCGGCGTCGTTCGGACCCTGCATATTGCGGTGGCGCGAATGAACTGGTTTCCATGTGCGTTTCCACGCCGGAACTCTGGCGGCAGATCGTGGAGGACTGGCAGCACACGCGAACGATTCATCGGCCCTGGATCAACTGCGCCGAGAATGACACAGCCGGTCGATGCGTGTGTCCGAACTGTCTGGCCTGGGATGTCCCCGCTGCGGGCGACAAGGTATCGCTGGATGAGGCGAAAGCAGCTTATGCGGCGGGCAAGCCGGACTGGACGGATCACCTTGGCTCGCTTTCCGACCGTTACGCCAGGTTTTGTCTGGCGGTGCAGAACGAGGCACGCAAGATTGACGACCAGGCCGTGGTGCTTGGGTATGCCTACGCCAATTTCGTCAAACCGCCGGTGAATACCAGGCTGAACAATCGTGTGGTGATCGCCATTGTGCCCGCGATGATGTATCCATGGACGGACGCCAAACGCCAGGCCTTCCGCGACCAGTGGGAGGGTTGGGCCGCCACCGGCGCGCGGCTGTATCTTCGGCCCAACTACACACTCGACGGGCACGCCATGCCCATCGACTACGCCGAAGCGTTCGGAGATGACTTCCGCTTCGCGTACGAGCGAGGCATGATCGCCACCGACTTCGACTCGCTGACCGGCCAATGGGCGGTACAAGGCCCGACGCTGTATGTGTTGATGCGCGTTCAGCATCACGGGGATTGGCCGGTGTCGCGGATTCTCGACGAGTACTACAACGGGTTCGGTTCCGCGGCCCATGCGGTACGAGATTATTTTGATTAT
>JADLAP010000140.1 GCA_020848195.1 Phycisphaeraceae bacterium | reverse complement strand
GTCCTGTCACTCCGTGGTTGTCATTTGATCAGCATCTCCCGCGTATGTTGAAATTCCGCGGGGATTTCCTTTTCCGCGATCTGAAGCAGCTCGCGCCACATCGCCTTGGATTGGATTGTGTCCTGGTGAACGGGATAGCTGTAGAGCGCGTTGAAGAGGATGCGGGGATCCTTCGTGGCAATCGCGTCGCCGAGCAGCGTCTGATGCGTGGCCAGTGAGCTGACCAGCCCCTGGACCAGGTCGGGCACGGCGAAACGCCCGGCGGCGCGCAGGCCGTCTTTGCCCAGAATCTGCGTGTATTCCAGCACCGTGCGGTCCTTGAAGCCTTCCACCGCGCCGCGGTTGGGAAAGCTCGTGGCGATGGTCATGTCCTTTTCGCCGCAGATCGCCCGGGCGATCTGCACCATGATGTCCTCGTCGTTGCGGAGCAGATTCAGCGTGTCCGGCGTCGGCGTGTTCCACTGCTGGGGCGTGATGTCCACCTTCAGCCAGGACTGGAACTTTTCGTCGGCCGCGGCGCGCTGGGCCGATCGCTCGCGGTCCAGCCGATCCAGTTCCGCCGGCGTCGGCGTCGGCGGGCTGTTGCGGACCTGCGCCATGTAGCTGTTTTCGATGTCCAGGTGCGCCATGCCGTCGCCTTCGCTGGAGAAGATCATATGGCCGTATTTCAGGTAGTAGCCGGCGATCGTGAGCATGCCCGCCGCGATGCGATGGCCGACATCTTCGGGCCAGCGGTGCGACATCTGAGGCGCGGGCATGTTCGGCGTGACGCGCTCGGCCAGCAGCTTGTACAGGTCCTGGCCCCGATGCGTTGAGCCGCGCAGGATGAAGTTCATGTGGTTCACGCCGGCGCAACGGATGTTGTAATCCGTCCACTGCTCGTCCTTGCCGTAGAGCAGCCGGGTCAGGTCCCACTGGTGATTGGTGTATCCGCCGCAGACGCCCATGCAGCGGATGCTCGTGTGGTTGTTCACGGCAGCGCTGAGCACCGCCACGGGATTGGCGTAGTCCACCAGCCAGGCGTTGGGGCAGAGCTTCTCCATCCGCCGGGCGATGTCCAAGAGGATCGGCCCGCCCTTGAGCGCCAGCATCGCGCCGCTGGGGGAAAGCTGATCGGAGCCGATGAATCCGTGCTTCGGACACGCGGTCGACAACTGCGTGAAATTGCGCGCGTTGCCCGCCATCAGCACGACGTACACGATGTCCGCCCCTGTCAGCGCCTCGTCCAGCGTCATGCCCCAGTTGATGCGGCAGTTCGCCTTGGCGTACTCCGGCGATTTCATCGCCATCCGGCCGACAGCTTCGGCGCGGTGGACCGCCGGGTCGTACAGGTCGATGGAACCGCTATCCATCAAGCCCGGCGTGCCCATCATCGAACGCGCAATGCCCAGATACCGGTGCGAACCGGCACCGACAAAAACCAGTTTCATGGGAATAGTCCTTCAGTTGGTGAAACGAAGCACTATACCGACGTTGTCGCGGATTGCCATGCGATTGCCCAACGCATCACGATCCGGACAGTGTGAGTGTCTATGGTCTTGATCCCCTCTCCCTTCGAGGGAGAGGGTTAGGGTGAGGGTTCGGCGTACGTAAACCGGCACGTCAAATCATCGGTAAAACATGATCGAACGCCGTACCCTCACCCAGCCTCTCCCTGAAAGGGAGAGGGGCCAAAGCATCCCCGTTCACCCTCACGATCCACGCTTCACCGGCGTCACCGCCTTCTCCGCTTCGCTCACCAGATAGAACGTTCCCGCCACCGGCACATCCACCTTCACAGGCCCATACTCCGGCAAGGTCAATGTCACGTCCTTTCGATCCTGCAGCGGCGAATGCGCGTAGATCAGCCATGATCGCTTCGGGGCACGGCCTTGCTCCATCGCCAGCGCATACACCGGCACTTCCCAGAAACTTTCCCAGGGATATTGCTTCTGATTCACATCCGCATCGAGCAGGAACCAGCGATCCTCCTGCTTCACCGACTCCGGAAGATCGATCTGGTATGGATGCTCGTGGGCACGGTTGGGAACCAGTCGCCCCTGTCGCCAGAAGGCCTGCAACGTGGCGTTGTCATACAGTTCGTCCACCGCCCCAACCAGGGCCATGAAGTAGGGCTTGCACGCTTCCCAGTCGGACAGATGGCCGCGATACTCGCGTACGCAGCGAGGCCGGGTCAGCCACATGCCGAAACGCACCCAGCCGCCATAGCGTTCGGGTGTATAGGTTTGGCCGAGGGATTTGTAGTATTCCCGCTTGTCGCCCTTGATCGGCGGAGCATCCTTGACTTCCTCGTGGCCGTCCCACACCGCCTGCTCGATCCAGAAATCTGGATTGAGTTTCAGGGCTTCGGCTTTGCAGACCACGTCGTTCATTTCCTCGATCTGCGGGGACCACATGCGGAAGTCCGTGGCGGGGCTCCAATGGTCGTTGTAGTAGGAGAACTCGCCGCCGTCCCACATCATCGGGCCGGGGTCCAGCCACTGCGGCGTGGTCAGGCTGTAGTAGCGCCATCCACCCCATCGGCCCATGTGACGCATGCCGAAGGCACCCGTGTACGCGATAAACAGCGAGTTCTGTCGCCAGGCGGCCTGGGTTAATCCCATGCGCATTCCCGCTTGCAACGCGCGGTAACGCTCCATCCAGCCCACTGACGCCACCGTCCGCTTGAACACGTCGTCATGACTTGGGCCATGCAGCGCCATGTACCGGCTGGACTGTTCCAGGTCCGACCAGTGCAACGTGGCATGTTCATTGTTGGAAACAAACACCACGCGAGGCGGGTCCGGGTACAGTTCCTGCAACCGCTTGAGCCAGGGATTGTCCGTCCATTTCTGGCCGGCCTCCCGCCACAGGTCCACCGGTCCAAGCGGCGACACTTTGGGTTGAATTTTCCCATCCACATCGACGACGTTGGGGTTGCGATCGGCCGGCAGTTGGAGATAGGGCGGCTCCGAGAGCACATGCTCCCACTGGGTGGAAATGAAAGAAAACGGCAGCCGTCGCCGGGCCAGTTCCCGCATGATTTTTTCGTACTCGAACGACGCCACATACGCATCCATCTTGTCCACCGGCGTCGTGGGATCGCCGGGTTGGGACAGCCACGGCAGCAGATGATGGCCCTGGTCGATCAACTCAAGCTGCGTCTGAGGCCGAAAGCCCCTGGCGACTTCCCATGATCCGCCGCACCAGTGCGATGCCACGGGCAACGGCCAGCCGATGGCTTTCTCGTTCGTTCGACTGACTTCCTCGGCGATCTGGCGGTACGTCGTCGCGGCGTCGCCCGCCCGGGCCGTCGCCGGCGCGTGTCCATGCCATGTCGTCAGACAGGCCAGGCAGGTCAGACCCATCATCACGAATCTCACTGTTTTCATGCGTGCAATCCTGTGGGTGTGTGCAGGCGGCCTTCGCCTAAAAGCGTCACCGCTTTCCCGGCTTTGTCGCCGTTCGTGTCGTGAACCGATGCCGGTTGAGGAGATTTATCTTGCGTCGCCCGGACCGAATTCAGCGAGAATCCATCCGCGACGAATCAAGGTGTTGTTGGGGTCGTTGGGATCGCGCGCCCAGTCCTCGGTCTTGATGGAACTGGCGTGCATGTCCATCCAGGCCATGTTCATGGCGCCGTCGTGATGACGGCCCATGTACGGGAGAAAACCGTTCGACGTGTCCAGGCCATACCGGGAGGAGGTGGCAAGACCCGCGGAATCGTTGATTGTTTCGCAATGGCGCATGCGTTTGCTCTGGTCGGTGATCAGGTCGAGTTTGTGCGGCACGAGCCAGGGAGGAGAGTAGTAGACCGGGCTGAAGTAGTTGGAATAGCCGTAGTCGCCGTAGGTGTTTTGCGTGTTGGTGGGGCAGCCATAACGGAGGATGTCGGAAGGACGCCGGGTATTGATGTAGGAAGACAAAGCCCCGTTGTCGTCGTGCCAGAAGGGGCCGGGGGTTGCGCCGTTGTTGTCGGTGGCGTCGGAGTTGCCCTGTCCCCAGTAGAGCCAGCCCTTGTTGTCGTTGACGTACATGGTCGCCGCCAGACCGATCTGGTGGAGATTGCTCTGACACTGGGTACGCCGGCCGGCTTCCCTGGCGTGCTGCAACGCCGGCAGCAGGATGGAAATCAGAAGCGCCACGATGGAAATCACGACCAAAAGCTCGATCAGCGTGAACGCCTTGGCGGTCACGAGCGATGTCTGGGCGGGTTTGGTGCTCCGCGGCGAAACAATTTGAAAAGGAATGAGCTGTTCACAAGGTTCACCCTGCCGATTGTCCAGGCGATTGCTCAGGATACGAACCGCGCTGTGCGTGAATTCTTCCAGGGAAATGGCGACCAGTGTTGTCGGCAGGCCGTAGGGAATGGTGGTTTCCGTGTTGCTCATGATGAGAACCTCCATACGGGAAAGAGACGTGGCGTCGAAGGCTTCCAGCAAGGCGCGCGTCGCTCCACGAGCGACGATATTGTCCAGGATGATCAGCGCGTTGGGCCGGCCGTGTTTGGCCAGATGCTCGCGCATCAGCTCGTAACCCTGCGTTTCCAGTTCATAGGTCCAGCGCAAAGGTTCCCAAGGCAGTTGTTCGACCTCCAGGCCCGATGATGCCGCAGTGTCACGGATTTGGCGCGTCTGATCGGACGGAGCCATGACCACGGCCTGAAGATACCCCTGGCGTTTCACATGCGCCAAAGCCACCTCCAGCCCCTGCAACGGACTGGCAGCCACGGAGTAAGGGCCGTTGAGCTTGTAGGTCAGATGCACATGGGCAAGCCCGTTGCGCTTGGCGTATTCCAGCAGGGGATGTGCATCGCTGATGCCGATGAAGATAAATCCCACATAGGCATCCGCGCGTCCCGCAGCCAGGAATGCGCGAGCATCTTCAGGTCGGGCATTGCTCAGCCACACCGGGTCGATGCGCCAGCCCAGCGATTGAGCGTGCTTCTGCGTCAGCCTCAGTTGCATGGAGTAAGCCGGGCTGATTTCACCGTGAAACAGGTCGATGCCGCAGACCCATGCGATCGGAAGCAGGCCCGCCCCGGATGCGACGTACGTGCCACGCCTCGGCCGGGCGGTCAGCACCTGTCGTTCAATCAGGCGATTGATCGAACGTCGCACGGTCAGATAGCTGATGCTCAGGTGCGAAGCGATCTTCGCCGGGCTGGGGATCGTTTGTTCTTCCTGCCATGCCCCGCTGCGGATCAGCGATTCGATCGCGGTTTCCACCTGCCGGTGCAGGGGGTCGTCGGAGTGTGGATCGAGTTGCAGGTTGTCGAGGACAGCTTCCACGCCAGGTGGCTCCTTTCTTGTATAAACAAGATAAACCAGAGAGCCTGGCACGTCAATCCTTTTTTCGCGGCATGAGCGCGCAAACAG
>JADLAP010000139.1 GCA_020848195.1 Phycisphaeraceae bacterium | reverse complement strand
ATGGGCGGATCAAATCGTAAAGCTGTGTGCGACAGCGACTTGGCTCGATGAGGGTCCGATTTTGATCCTTCAGGGATCATAGGCGGAAAAACGGGATCATCGGGATCAAAATCGACAAAAACAGGCTCCGCGGGGGTGAAAATCAAGCTTCTCGCCCACCCAATCCCTTGATGCCGGGCCGCGGCCCCGTAGGCGGTGCTGGCGCGCGGACGCTACAGCAGCACCTCGGTTCCGGGATCGATGGCTTCGGGGAGATCAACGCCCTTGAGGTCGTCGGCTTCGATGGCGGTCATGGGGCTGATCTCGATGACCGCGTCGATCCTGCCGTCGGCGGTGCGGGGGACTTTGACGCCCTGCGCTTCGAGCCACAGCGCAGCCCGCAGGGTCTGGCCATCCATGCTCGTCCGCGGACAGTCCACCGCGCCAGGCGTTCCGGGAGCGTCGGCGTTCTTGATCGGGGCGAATTCCTGCACGCGATCCGTTTCGTACACGATCGTCTTGTCGCACAACGGCAGCGCGTCGAAGACGAACGTTTCCAGCTTCACCGCGTTGGGCGACTTCGGCTCCACCATGGATCGGGTCTGCAGATCGAAGCAGGCGACCTTCTTGTCCGCACGGTTCCAGGGCAGCGCGAAGCCGCCGGGCCGGGTGTTCAGGTCGCGCACGAAATCCACGCGGAGGACGTGGATGGCGATGGAGCCGGCGATGAAGCGGAGCTTGCCTTCGGCGTCGCGCTGCTCGGCCATGTCGTCGGGCAGGTTGGAGTATTCGATCACCGCGAGTTTGCCGTCGACGAGGCAGAAAACACCGAGCTTTTCCTTGGGGTAGGCCTTGGGCAGCATCTTGGACGACATCTGGCATTCGTCCATGGCGTGCAGGCCGATGAACTGAGGATCGACGACTTTGACGATGGGGTTGTCGACCTGGGTATAGGAAATCTGTTCGATGCCGCGTTGCTGCATGTCGGCGATGGCGCCGGAAGCGAAGAGGGCCTTGAGGGAGCCGCCGTGGCCGTTGGGCGCCATGGCGAGGGTGTCGGGCGATTCGAGCAGGGCCTTGCCGGTGACGGCGTCGAAGGCGGGCATCATCTGCTGCGGGAACATCATGACGTTTTCCGCCTTGAGGCCGAAGTAGCCGTGCTGCTCGAAGAACTGGCGGGTGGCGGCGTCGTTGATCGGGCTGGTCATGATGTAACAGGGGACGACGGCCTGGTATTTCTGTTCGGTCTTGCGGATGTATTCCGCCATGCAGGCGAAGAGGGGCAGCTTGCGGATGGGCGTGGCGGGATAGGAACCCTTGGGGCCGTTCCAGCCGAGGCGCGTGCCCTGTCCGCCGGCGACGGTGAAGGCGGCGACTTTGCCTTCGCCGATGAGTTTTTCGCCGAGTTTGCGGGCCTTCTGGTATTTCTGCTTCTGACCCTTGCCCGGCTGGTTCGCGTAGTACGGCGAAGGCTCGATCGATCCCGGCAGCGTGAACGCCGGCTTGCCGAGCACATGCGTCTTGACCAGCCGCGACACTTCGGGCCAGTCCACGCTGGCGATCTGGTCCAGCAGATTGGTCTTCTGCTCATCCTTGAGCTGATCCCAGAAGTACAGCACATGCGCCTGCCCTGCCTCTTCCAGCATCCGACGGGCGGCGACGTAGCGGGTGTCCAAAGCATCAGTCATGATCGATCCTCGTAACGGGGAAGTCCGGGCTGAACATTCTACTGCATGGCGAAACAAGGTTGCACGGCGGAAATGATCGAAGGTCCAAATCCGAAATGACGCATGACAGGACGCGCGGGCAGTCTGCCCGCGGCTGAGAAAGTGCGTAGACACTCGTCCTGTCATTTGTCATTCTGGACCTTCGGTCATCCCTCTCCCGTTCATGCCTTCCTCGTACGATTCCAGTACACTTTCCCCATGCTTGCCCAGGTTCACAGCTTCGTATTGCAGGGCATCGAGCCGGCGGCGTGCGAGGTGGAGGTCGACGTTGCCGACAGCGGGCTGGCCAAGACGACCATCGTCGGCTTGCCCGACGCGGCGGTGAAGGAATCCACCGAGCGTGTGCGCTCCGCCATGGTCAACAGCGGGTATCCGTTTCCCATGTCGCGGCTGCTGGTGAACCTCGCCCCGGCGGACAACCGCAAGGAAGGGCCGAGCTTCGATCTGCCGATCGCCGTGGGCCTGTTGCTGGCGGGACAGTCCATCACGACGCGGCGGCATCAGCAGTACCTTTTCGCCGGTGAGCTGGCGCTCGATGGTCGGCTGAGGCCGGTGCATGGCGCGATCAATCTGGCGATGCTGGCTCGCAGGCTCGGCCGGCGGGGCGTGATCGTGCCGGTGGACAACGCCGACGAAGCGTCGGTGGTCGGCGGCGTGGAGGTGATCCCCGCCGATGCGCTCTCCAGCGTCGTCGGCTTTCTCAACGAACAGTTCGACATCGAGCCGCATCCGGACATCGACGTCGACGCCCTGCTCGGATCAGCCAGCACGGAAGTGGACTTCGGCGACGTGCGGGGCCAGGAGGCGGCCAAGCGGGCGCTGCTCATCGCGGCCGCCGGCGGGCACAATCTGCTGATGATCGGTCCTCAGGGCACGGGCAAAACCATGATGGCCCGCGCGCTGCCCGGCATCCTGCCTCCGCTTTCCCGCGAGGAAGCGCTGGAAGTCACGCGCATCTACTCCAGCGTGGGGCAGATTCCCAAGGGCCAGCCGCTGATGACGCGAAGACCCGTCCGCGCGCCGCATCACACCGCCAGCAGCGTCGCGGTGGTCGGCGGCGGGGCGATACCCCGGCCCGGAGAAGTGAGCCTCGCCCACCATGGCGTGCTGTTCCTCGATGAAATGCCCGAATTCCCACGCACCGTGCTGGAGACGCTGCGGCAACCGCTGGAAGACGGCATGGTCGTCGTGGCCCGCGCGCATGGGGCGGTGCAGTTTCCCTCGCGTTTCATGCTGGTCGCCGCGCTCAATCCCACAGCCAAGGGCAGCAAGACCGCCGACGAAGCGGGACAGCGCCAGATGGACAAGTACCTCGCGCGCATCAGCGGGCCGCTGATCGACCGGATCGACCTGCACGTGGAAGTGCCCTCGGTGCCGCATCGGCAACTGATGTCCAAGGCCAAGGGCACGGACTCGGCGACGCTGCGAGCGCAGGTGCTCGCCTGTCGCAAGGTGCAGACGCAGCGCAACGGCGGGCCGCTGAAACCCAACAGCGCGCTGACCGGCCGGGAACTCGATCGCCTCGCCCCGCTCGACGCCGCCAGCCAGGAACTGCTCCGCCAGGCCATGAGCGAACTGGGCCTCAGCGCCCGCGCCTATGACAAGGTCCGCCGCGTCGCCCGCACCTTGGCTGACCTCGACAACACCGAAGCCATCGGCATCCACCATGTCGCCGAGGCCGTCACCTATCGCCTGCTCGACCGGCAGATGTAAGAGGTTGGGAGAGGCTTGTCATGCTGAAATTTCAGTGTACGCATTGCCGTCAACAGGTGATGGTGCTGGCTGGCCCGACCGGTCTCGGCGGCAAGGTCAAGTGCCCGCGCTGCGGCGCGATGGTCGCACCCGCAAGCAATGTCGCCCTTGGAACCTCTGAAAAAGCGGATGTTCATTCGCGCGAACTGCTGGACCAGACCCTGACCGAAGAACAACAGGCCCAGGCCCGGCATCAACAGGAGCAAGCCGTCGCCCGCGAACAGGCTGAGCAACAGGCGTGGGACCGCAAACTGCAACAGCGGCGCGAAGCTCGGGAACAGGCGGATCGTGCCGCAAAAACCCATGATCCGAAATCGAAATCCGGCGCGCTGGCTGCGTTCCTCAGCCTCTGCGCGCTGCTGCTGCTCGCCGGCGGCGCGTGGACCTGGTGGCGACAACCGGCCAATCCCGCCGCCCCCGCGGATCACGCCCCCGGCTCCGCCCTGTCCTCCATCGCCGACGGCCCCGCCATCGCCAGCCATGTCGAAACGTGGGTGCGCCAGCTCCATCGTCAGCAGCACGTGGACCCCGGCATGATCATCGCCCTCGTGCGGATCGAACAGGCCGAGGCGCAGGGCGACAGTCTCGTGGCGTGCCGCGGACGGCTCGTCGCGGCGAACCGAAAAATCTCCGCGGAAGATGCCTCCGCGTTGCTGGATTCATCCACGTCATCCCAGACCACGAACGACGCCATCAAGGACAACGTCGATCTGATCCGCAAAGCGTACGATCCGAAGAAGATCGCCGACGCAGCCAGCCCGGATCAGACGCATCCCGCCTCCTCCCGTTCCGGCGAGTCGAGCGCGATGTTCAACTTCAACCGATCCGACGCGACCGTGTCCGGGACGTCCGAGCCGTTCCAGCGGCATGTTCACGCATTCCTGGCCGTGGCGCGGCGGACCGATGCCGCGTCGCCGATTCCCGCGTCCCGCGTGCTGGACTATTTCCAGTGGGATCCGCCCGCGTCAGTGCCGCCGCTGCTGAGCGACGCGGAGCTGACTCGCGTGGCGGAACTCACGCGGGGGCTGCTGACGTCATGGCGCGACGCATCGCCGGACGTGGTGCGGTACGTCGACCTGAAGCCGGGCGAAAGCCTGTTTCCCCCGCGTTTTGCCCCGAAAAACTGGCAACTGCTCCGCGCCGACCAGCCGGACGCCGCCACCCGCCGCGCGTTTGTGATGATTCAGACCGACACGGGAACCGACGCCGGCACATGGCTCCTGACGCTTCGCCCCGCCGCGGATCAGACCTGGCGCGTCACCGCCTCCGCCCTCGCTCCGGCCCGATAGATCCGCTCATGTCAGCCGCGGGCAAACTGCCCGCGCGTCCCGCGCCCATCACGCCATCTGCCCGCCCTTGGCGAACGACAATTCGCTGGAGGTCTTGCGAAGTCGGGCGTTGAGCACCTGCGCCAGAGACCATGCGATGTGTACGCCCAGGCTCGCGTCGGACGCGAACAGGGCCAGCAGGTCCGATCGCCGCAGCACCAGCGCCACCGTGTCGGTGTGCGCGATCACGTCGGCGGCACGCTCGGCCGGCTCCAGCAGATTGCCTTCGCCGAAGAAGCTGCCCGTCTTCAGTTCCGCCAGGCGAACGCCGAGCTTGATCACCCACGCTTCGCCCTTGAGCAGCACGTAGAGGTCCGTGTCGGTCTGGCCCTCGGTGATGATCGTCTCCCCGGCCGGATATTGCAGAACACGCGAAACCTCGCAGACCTTGGCCAGTTGACGATAGTTCAGACCCGCGAACAGCGGAATGGTCTTGAGCGTTTTGATCTGACTGGCGGGGTCCACGACGTTCATGCGGACGGCATGCACCGCCGCGGCCGCGACGGTGGCGTTGTCGCGTCCGCCCCGGCTGCGCGCCGCACGCGTCAGCGCCAGCGGCGCCTGATCCACCGGCGTTTTGCCGCAGCAATCCGCCAGTTCCGCTTCACTGAAACAACTGGAGATGCCGTCCGTGCAGGCCAGCAGCACATCGCGCGGCATCAGTTCCACCAGCAGCGTTTCCACCTGCACATGAGGCTGCAGCCCCAGCACGCGGGTCAGCATCCGCTGCGGCGGCTTGCCCGCTTCGCCTGGCTTCATGCACACATGGTCCTCGGTGATCGCGTTGGCCACGCCCTCGCGGACCAGATAGACGCGACAATCGCCGACATGGGCGACGATGGCGAACCGGCCGGCGAGGATCAGCAGCGCGGCTGTACACGCCCCGGACAACGCCCGCTCGCGCATCGCCAGATGCACCTGTCGCCCGGCGGTCTCCATCATCGCCGCCGCCATGTCCACCAGCGAACCGGGGTCGGCCGTCACCGACTGGTTCAATTCCGCGATCAAGCAGCGATTCTGCTCCAGCAGCATCGTCATCACGCGGCACGCCGTCTCACTGGCCAGCGGCCCGGCCGGCACGCCCCCCATGCCGTCGCAGATGAAGCACGCCCCCAGCTCCGGCAGCAGCGCCAGGCCGTCCTCGTTCACCGGACGGGGGCCGGCATCGGTTTGTCCGGACCAGGTCATCCGCAGCATGGTCCCAGTGTAAACGCATCCGCACGGGATGACCATGGGGGACGCGCGGGCAGTTTGCCCGCGGCTGGGACGAGAGCCAGGGCAAACGCCTATGCACTTCACGAGCCGCGACCTTGAGCGGCTGTGGACGCTGAAACTGGCGATCTGAGCCTGTGCCCACCCTGCCACCCTGCATCGCCGCCTCGATTCCCTTCGTTATCTCCCACTTATGGGTCGCATGGACCTACTTAACCTTGTCATTCCGAGTTCGCGGAAAGTAGAGATATCGCTCCACCCATGCCCGATGCGCCTGTTCGATGCGATAGCTGTCATGCAGGACGCGAAGCCGGTCACTGAACTGATTGATGAGTATCAATTGTTAGGCTTATGGTTTCTGCATATTCCGCTGTCAATATGCAGCCATCGGCCGTATCCTCGGCGGAACCTCGACCTCTGTGACCACGCTTGGACCCGAAAAGGTGAATTTGATATTGACGTGCAATCAACATGACATTAAATTACTATACGGGATGTTTTGGTACAATCAATGTTAGGCCCCTTCCGGAGAATGTCGTGAACCATCAACGAATCGGCCTCGGATTGGCGTCCCTATTCCTCGGTATCGTTGTGCCGGTCTGCCATCACATCGCGATTCATGCAGCTATCGCAGGCGAGCAGACCAACAACATCGTGACACGCATGCAATCCATCTTTCGGTTCTTGCCGTGGATCGACTGGGGCTATCTGGTTGTGATGACCATCGTCGGGGTAATTCTGGTGGCTTCGGGGATGTTGGCTCATTCGACATCCAACGGGGCCTAACCACCGGCTGCAGTTGACGGCAGACGCCCGCGATCGGGTATAATCCTTCCGCGTCGCGCGGCGCCGGGACGGTCCCCGCGGGCGTGCCGCAACTGAGCTTTCTTCGTTAGGCCATCGGGGGGCGTCCGCGCGAACTCGTCACTGGTACGTCATGTCTTTCCCCATGCACCACGAAAGTCCATCGGGAGACGACTTGACAACCATGACCCCGACCGAAGTATTCTTGACGATTCGGGCCGGTCTCAGCCGCCTCGATAACGAAGTCTCAGCCTTCGTCCAGAGCCAGGGAATCGACCCTACACCGGGTTCGCAAGCCGCTACCGAACGCGCGAGCTACGCATGTCCCGAGTCGCTCTACACTGTCTCGGCGATCGCGTCGATCCTGCTCGATTCCGTCAGCGAGCACGTCACCGTACTCGTGCGGGCCATGACTGAGCCGATCACGCCCTTCGCGTGCTTGACCTGCGTGAGGTCAATGCTGGAGTCAGCGTCTATCGCTGCTTGGCTACTCGACCCGATGGTCGATGCTCAACGGCGCGTCGGCCGGACTTACGCTCACCGCTACGAGGGTCTTGAAGAGCAGGTTAAGTTCGGCCGCTCTGCGAAGGTTCCGCCCGACAAGCTCAAGGAGCTTGAAGATCTGGTGGACAAGCTCGAGCGGGACGCCGTCACACTTGGCTTTACGGTCATCCGCGACCGCCATGGCAAGCGTATCGGGCTCGCCGAGCGGATGCCATCCGCGACGGACATTATCAAGTTGGTGCTGGATGAGGAATGGGGCTACCGCGCGCTTTCAGCCGTCGCCCACGCCCATACCTGGGCTATGCTGCGACTAGGGTTTACGACAGCAGCGGAGCAACCCCCACAGCCCGGAGACGGTGCTCGTATCGTGGCAATGGAGAAATCGGTCGGGGGCATCCACATGCATGCCTTCTCGGTCGTGCGTGCGACGAAGGCCCTCGCCGTTCCCGTCTGGAACCAGTGCCTCTATTATGGCTGGGACAAGGAGCGGCTGGTCGCCATACTGGAGTCGGTCTACGACCAGATGAACATGCAGCCCGTGACCCGCTTCTGGAGATGACAATCAAGAGGCCGAACCCCTATATGGCCCCATCTGTCAAGATCGCGCGTGAATAAGCGAGAATGATTTTCTCGCTGGCCAGGTAGCTGAGGTGACGACGATGGAATCGGGGGGGGGGGGGAGTTGCCGGGGCGACTTCTGAACGTCTCGGTTACAGGCGGGGCCTGGTGCTCATATGCGTTCGCCCTGGGACGAGAGCGGAAATGCTTGACATGTGATTTCAGAGTGATATCATTTTGATATTCACCCGGAGAACTCCCATGTCCGAACAGCACACCAACGTCGGCAGCGGCTGGGCCATGCTTCCCCTGACCATCGTGACTTTCCTGGCGGTTCCCGCGATGTTCATCACCGCGGCGACCATCGGCGCTCGCGCCCTTGGTCCCATTGGCATTGCTTTCTGCGTCATCCTCGGCGTGCTGCTGATTCTCACCGCCATCTTCCTGAGCACGGGCTTCTTCACCCTCCAGCCCAACCAGGCCCGCGTGCTGGTACTCTTCGGCCAGTACAAGGGAACCGTCACCAGCGAAGGCTTTCACTGGACCAATCCCTTCCAGCTTTCCCGCGGCACGATGACCGTCGTGGAAACCAAGCCGGTCTGGAAGAACAAGTACCGCGTCTCGCTGCGGTCGCGGAACTTTGAAACTGCGAGCCTGAAGGTCAACGATCAGCGGGGCAATCCGATTGAAATCGGCGCGGTGATCGTCTGGCGGGTGAGGGACACCTTCAAGGCGATTTTCGAGGTCGATGACTACGAGAATTACGTGCTGGTGCAGAGCGAGTCGGCGCTGCGCCACCTGGCCAGCTCGCATCCCTACGACCACGGCGACGGCGACAACGAGGACGGCTCCGTCGTGACGCTCCGCGGCGGCGGTGAAAAAATCAACGCTTGTTTGGCCAAGGAAACGCAGGAACGGCTGTCGAAAGCCGGCGTGGAAGTGGAGGAAGCGAGACTGACGCATCTGGCGTATGCCCCGGAAATCGCCGGCGCGATGCTGCGGCGTCAGCAGGCGGAAGCGGTGATCGCCGCCCGGCAGAAGATCGTCCACGGCGCGGTGAGCATGGTGGAGATGGCGCTGAACGAGTTGTCCGCCAAGCAGGTGGTGCAGCTCGACGAGGAGCGCAAGGCCGCGATGGTGGGCAACCTGCTGGTGGTGTTGTGCGGCGAAGCCGAGGCGCAGCCGATCGTCAACGCCGGCACGCTCTATCATTGATCGCATCGTCCACACAGACATGGGGGAAGATGGAGCGAACCCATGCCGGAGAAGAAGAGCTTTCTGCTGCGTGTGGATCCCGCGATGTGGGACGAGTTGCAGGCGTGGGCGGCCGACGAGCTGCGCAGCGTCAACGGCCAGATTGAATTCGTGCTGCGTCAGGCATTGCAGCAGCGTCGCAAACGGGAATCACCACCGGAGAAGCCGCCGGCCCGTCGGTCGTGAGAAGTGCGGGCTGAGGCGCTGAGGTGTCGCGTACGGACCATCGACACATGGCTGCGCCGAGGATTACCAGCGCGCAGGCGAAGATCAAATGCCATGTCAATGGTTTGCCGAAGAGGATGCAGTTGAACAGCGTAGCCAGCAGCGGGGTGGCGTAGGACGCGGCGGCCAGCAGGTGCAGATCGCCTCGCCTTGCCGCCAGGTCCCAGAGGGAGTAGGCGATCAGGCCGGGAAACAGCGCGGCATAGGCGAAGCTGGCCACGACCGTCGGCGACCATGCCGCCCGGCTGGGCAGCAGAAATGAAATCGGCAGCAGAACCAGTCCCGACGCCAGCATGAACAGGGGCAGCGCGTCGCCGCGTTTGCCGCCGTTGAAACGCCGGCTCGTCACCGTGTACAGCGCCCAACTGATCGCGTTGGTCATTGCCAGTCCGTAAGGCCAGGGATTCTCACGCAGATGGTCCATGAATTCCGTCACGGAAAATCGCCCGCGCGTAGTCGTCAGGAACACCCCCACGAACGCCAGCAGCAGCCCCGGCCCCAGCGTCCATTTCGCCTTCTGTTTCAGGATCGGCAGTGAAAACGCGAAAATCAGCGGAATCCACAGATAATTGATCAGCGTGATCTCGATGCTCTGGTACGCGCCGCGGCTGAGGTCGATGGCCAGAAACATCGCCACGGCGAACACGACGAAGATGCCGCCGCTGACCAGCAGATACGCGCGGGACATGTCGCGCAACGGCCCAAGCCCGCGATGACGGAACACAAACAGCATGATCCCGACCAGGCCCGCGAGGGTGAAGCTGATCGCCCCGGCCCGCAGGCCGCCGATGGCGGGATTGAGCACCCGGGTGTAGACGGGAAAGGACGTGCTCCACAGCACAATCGCCAGGATGCCCAGCAACGTCGCCGACCGATGGCCGGTGTGTGATGCGACCACTTGAACATGACTCCCATGCCCGGACGTGAAGCGGCGGATTATATCCATGCGGCGTAGGAGATGTGAGGTAGCCACGGAGCCGGACTCCGCGAGTCCGGCATTTCCCGTCGCATCCGGGAACTTCCCTCCGCCTCCCGCGTCTACCGTCAAGTACACTGGCGAAATCCCAGGGAGGATCCGACATGGCACAGGCACGAAGATGGACCGTCTGGACAAGCATGATCCTGGCGCTGGCGTCGGCGCTGGCCGCCTTCGGCGTGGCGACGCGGAGCTGGTGTCAGGAGCCGGAGTCGAAGCTTTCGCCCGTCGCCGGGGACGCGATGTTCGACCAGAAGAACTATCAGGAAGCAGCCGACGCCTACGCGCAGGCGTTGAAAGCGAAGCTGTCGCCCGTCGAGGCGCATCGCGTGATGCTGCGTCTGGCGATCAGCCGGATTCGCCTGGGGCAGTTCGACCAGGCGATCGCCGACGCCGAGGCTCAGGTGGAGCGGGTCAAGGGCACGCCGTGGGAAGCGCTGGTGCACCGGTTGGCAGGCAACCTGTACCTGGCTGTGCCGCACTGGGGCACGCGATCCGGCGGCGCGTTCCATCGCGGGGAGCACGGCCAGGGCGTTCGGCTGATGTCGTACACCTTCGACAAACAGCGCGCGATGGCGCATCTGCAGCTTGCCCGCAACCTGTACGCGGCGTACGACGGCGACGACAAGGCCATGGCCACGCTGCCTGCCGGCATGGCGAAGACCTGGCGTCAGCAGCGGATCAACAACCTTTTCGATCTGGCCTCCGCGGCTGCGCGGTTCGGCATCTACGAAGACGGGCCCGTGTTCTGGTACATGTCCTGGGGACAGCGCGACGAAGCCCGCGCCCAGTCCGCCGGCGAAGCGGATTTCGACGAACAGATCAACCCCTGGGAGCTGCATCGCAAGCGCCCCCTCGGCCTGCGCGTGGACGACGCGGGCAACCCGATCTTCCCCGACGAGCCGGGCAACGTCTGGCGCGACGACCTCGGCGACGATCAGAAAATCCTCTTTCTGCTCGATGAAATCCGCGGTCTGGACAACACCGCCAACCGCGAACATGCCGCGAAAAGCTGGTATCGCCAGGCCATGCTCGCCCGTGCGCGGTTCGGTCTGGATCGCATGAACCACTACGCCGGCATGGTTCAGGACGGCACGGGCCAGCCGTTGCAAAAAGAGATGGAATCCATCCAGCCGTGGGAGTTGAAGGACGACGAAACGATCCTGCTGGCGGGCGGCAAGGTCCATCGCGCGACGCTGCCTCCGCAGTGGGACGCGCTGCGCCTGCTGCGCAAGGTCGCTCGCGAGCATCCCCAATCCGGCATCGTCGATGACGCGCTGTACGGCGAAGCGCTCATCCTTCAGGGCCGGGAACGATATACCGCCGCCCTGGCGGTCCACCAGCAACTGATCGTCGAGCGACCGCGGTCAAGCTGGGTCAATGACGCGCGGGCGCACTGCATCCGCATCGAATCACCGCAGGCGCGGATTCACAGCCTCGGCGCGCAGTTGCCCGGCCAGATGGCGCGGATGAAGGTCAGCCATCGCAACGTGGACAAGCTCTGGTTCATCGCACGCCGGCTCGATGTGGCCGGCCTGATGAAGGAAATCCGAGCCCAGCCGGTCAATCCGGACCAGGGCGAGCGCGACTTCTGGCAGCTTACGCAGTGGTCCGCATCGTTCATCAACAGCCAGGACTGGAACGCGGAACAGATCGGAAAGCTCGGGAAATACGTGGGGGACGAGGTGGCCCGCTGGTCCGCGGCCGTGGAGCGCGGGCCGGACCACCGACAGGCGGAAGCGACGCTGACCACGCCGGTGCAGACCAGCGGCGCGTACGTGGTGATGGCGTTCGTCGCCGAGCCGGGCGCGGACTTTGCCGCCAGACGGGGCCGCGACGCCCTGGCGCTCGGCGACAGCCGCGCGGTGATGGTCCTCAGCGATCTGGCCCTCGTGCAAAAGTCCACGCCAGACGGCCAGCTCTGCGTCGTCACGCACGCCATGACCGGCCAGCCCGTGCCCGAAGCGTCCATCCAGGCCGTGGAAGTCTGGAACACGTGGGATCCCAAACGACGCCGCGGCGTCTGGCACAAAGCCGCCTACGAAGGAACCACCAACGATCAGGGCCTGCTGCTGCTGAAAAAGCCCGACCACAACCCCGGCCAGCTTCATCTGCTCGTCACCGCCAGCGACCGCGTCGCGTGGTCCGGCATGTCCTACTGGCAGGGCTACAGCCCATCTCCGATCCGTCAGGGCGACTTCGCGTATTGCCTGACCGACCGTCCTGTGTACCGGCCGGGCCAGCCCGTGCGGTACAAAATCTGGGCCCGTCATGCCGACCATGGACAACTGATTGCTCAACCGGGAAGGCACGTCGCCGTCCGCGTCATTGACCCGCGCGGCAACACCATCCTCGACATCGGCAAACAGACCGACGCCTACGGCAGCATCGACGGCGACTTCAAACTCACCGCCCTGGCGGCGCTGGGCATGTACCACATCCAGGTCTCGCCCGGCATGTACCTCAGCGGCAACGCCTTCCGCGTCGAGGAATACAAGAAGCCGGAATATGAGGTCACGGTCACGCCCAGCACGCGATTCGCCCGGCTCGGCGACAAGCTTTCCACCGAGATCCAGGCCCGGTACTACTTCGGCGCGCCGGTGACGAAGGCCGCCGTTTCCTACAAGGTTTTCCGCGAGGAATACACGCAACGCCACTTCTTCCCCGGCCCGTGGGACTGGCTCTACGGCTCCGGTTACGGCTTAAGCTGGTACGCCCAGCCCTGGTTCGACTGGTGGCCCGACATGGCCCGCTGCCAACCCGTGCCCGACTGGTGGTGCGATTGGTATCCGTGGTATCGCCGCAATCCCGTACGCGAACTGGTGACGCAGGGCACGGGCGAACTCGATGCCGACGGCAAACTCACGGTGGACATCGACACCACCTCCACCCTGCGCGATCACGGCGACCTCGATCATCGCTACATCGTCGAAGCCGAAGTCACCGACTCCAGCCGCCGCGTGATCGCCGGCCAGGGCGCGGTCATCGCAACCCGTCACGCCTTCCACGCCTATCTCCAGTGCGACCAGGGCTGGCATCGGCCGGGCGATGTCATCACGCTCAGCCTCCACTGCGCCACGGCAGGCAACCAGCCGGTAAAGACCGACGGCACGATCGCCGTCAGTGAAATCGTCGCCGGCGACGAGTTCCGCGAAACACCGCTCAAACAGTGGAAAGCGTCCACCAACGAGCAGGGCGATCTGACCTTCAAAATCCGTCACGAGAGAAACGCGCAGCTCAAGATCACCTTCACCGCGCCCGATGCATGGGGCAATCTCGTGCAGGCCATCGCCGTGGTCTGGGTCTTCGGAAACGACTTCGACGGCCAGCGGTACAAGTTCAACGACCTGGAGCTGATTACCGACAAGCGCACCTATCAGCCCGGCGACATCGCGCATGTGATGATCAGCGCCGACCGCCCCGGCGCGTACGTGCTCTTCAGCGACGACGCGGACAACGGCATGATCCGCACGTGGAAAATGGTGCATATTCCCGGTAAAAGCATGGTGATCGACGTGCCGGTGGGCGAGGACCGCAAGCCCAATTTCTTCCTCGACGCCACGATGGTGTCGGACCTTCGCGTCTATCAGCAGGTGGCGCAAATCTGCGTCCCGCCTGAAGACGCGGTGATGCAGGTCAGCGTCCAGACGGACAAGCCGAGCTACAAGCCGGGCCAGCAGGCGAAGGTGGCGATACATGCCGCCACGCCCGACGGCCGGCCCGCGAGTCTGGTCCAACTGGCGATCTCCGCGTTCGACCAGTCGGTGCTGTACATCCAGCCGATGCTTGCCGGATCGATCACGCAGTTCTTCCACGGCCAGGTGCGAAGTCACAGACCGACGATGCAGACCGCGCTGACGGATCTGTATGCCGCGTGGGATGGTCTGATCCGGCCGAGGGATCTCCTCGATCCCCTGCCGCCCGATTGGAACGGCATCTGGGGTCCGCGGATGGACGACTGGCGCGTGGCGGGAATTTCCGATCTGGGATTGCCTGACGACTTTTCTTTCACAGGTCAATACGGCTTTGGCGAGGGCATGCTCGTCGGCGCCGCGGCTGCGCCGATGCCGATGAGCGCGCCGCGCGCCGCCATGACCATGGCCAAATCGGAGGCCGGCGACATGCTGGTGGCGGAAACGTCCGGGGTCGCAGGCGGGAACAGGTCCGACAAGGACGCCGCCGCGCCTGCGGAACCGGATATGGTTCAGCCGGCTGTGCGATCCGAGTTCGCCGACACCGCCCTGTGGCTGGCAAGCCTGGTCACCGATGAGCAGGGCAATGCCTCCGCCGAGTTCACCGTGCCGGACAATCTGACCACATGGCAGGTGAACACCTGGGCGATGAGCGCGCAGGCCCGCGTGGGCGAAGCGAAAACCTCGGCAGTGGCGACGAAAAACCTGCTCGTTCGCCTGGAAACGCCGCGATTCTTCACCGAACGCGACGAAGTGATCCTCAGCGCCATCGTGCACAACTACCTGTCCTCCGCCAAGAGCGCGCGCGTCCGGCTGCAGGTTCCTTCCGCCTTGATGCAGATCATCAACGACCCGCGAGACACGTTCGAGGTCAGGGTCGATCCCAACGGCGAGGCCCGCGTGGAATGGCGGGTCAAAATCCTGCGCGAAGGCTCGGCGGAAGTCACCGTCTCGGCGCTGACCGACGAGGAATCCGACGCGATGAAGCTGACGATTCCCGCTGTCGTGCATGGCATCACGAAGCAGGTCGCCGTGACGGGCATGATTCGCCCCGATGAACCGGATAAGTCGGTGACGGTGGAACTGGAGGTTCCCGAAGCGCGAAGGCCGGAGATGACGAAGCTGGAGGTGCAGTACGCGCCGAGCCTGGTGGGCGCGATGCTCGACGCCCTGCCCTACTGCCTGGACTATCCCTACGGCTGCACCGAGCAGACGATGAGCCGGTTCCTGCCCGCCGTGCTGACGCTTAAAACCCTGCGCGGCATGGGCATCGACCTGGAGCAGATCAAGCAGATCCGCGGCCGCATGGCGGAAAATCTTCGCATCGCCCGCGATGAACACTTCCATTTCTTCAGCTACGCCGATTCGCCGGTGTTCGACACCAACGTGATGAACGACATCATCGCCGTGAGCTTGCAGCGCATCGCATTCATGCAGAACGGCGACGGAGGCTGGGGCTGGTGGAAGGGCGAAGCGTCCAACGCCTATCTGACGAGCTACGTGCTTTTCGCGCTGCAATCCGCGAAGGAAGCCGACGTGGCGATCGACGACGGCATGGTCCAGCGCGGCAACAACTGGCTGAAACAGTGGACCGAGCGGGAGATGAGGAACAAGGACCATGCGATCGACGCGGGCCAGGCGTTCACCGCGCATGTGCTGTCGATGTCGGGCGATCGCGCGGCGATCAAGCCTGAAAGAGACGACAAGCGCCCCGGCGACCTGATCGAGCGGCTGTGGATCGGCCGGGACACGCTCAATCTGTACGGCAAAGCGCTGCTGGCGATGACGATGGCCAATCTCAAGGACAATCGCGCCAGGGATGTGCTGCGGAACATCATGCAATGGAAGCAGGAAAACGCGGAAACGCAGGTCGCGTGGTTCAAGACGCCGGACCAGGGCTGGTGGCACTGGTGGAACAACGACATCGAGACCAACTCATGGATTCTGCGGGCGATCGTGAAGCTGGAGCCGCGGTCGGATGTGGGACCGAAGCTGGTGAAATGGCTGTTGAACAACCGGCGCAACGGGTACTACTGGCGCAGCACGCGGGACACGACGCTGTGCGTGGCGGCGATGGCGGACTTCGTGGCGGCCAGCGGCGAAGGCGACGCGGACTACACGCTGACGCTGGACTTCGACGGGGGCAAGAGCATCAAGACGGTGCGGATCAGCAAGGAGACGTTCTTCACGTACGACAACCGTTTCGTGGTGGAAGGCCCGGCTGTGGGCGGGGGGAAACGCACGCTCAAGATCACGCGAACCGGCAAGGGCGCGGTGTATTTCAATGCGTATCTGCGGTATTTCACGATGGAGGAGCCGATCACCGCGGCCGGGCATGAACTGCACGTGGACCGCAGGTACTTCCGCCTTCAGCCGATCCCGTGGAAGCAATCGGTGGAAGGCGCGCAGGGGCAGGCACTGGAGGAACAGCAGTTGCGCTACGAGCGCGTGGCGCTGAAGTCCGGCGACATGGTGCAGAGCGGCGACCTCGTGCAGGTGGAACTGCAGGTCAGCGGCGACAACGACTACACATATCTGGCCCTGGAAGATCCTAAGCCCGCGGGACTCGAACCCGTGGATCTGCGATCAGGAGGCCAGTCGCAGGAAGGCTTCGGCAGCTACATGGAGCTGCGCGACACGAAGACGGTGTTCTTCGTCAGCGAGCTGGCGCAGGGCGAGCATCTGCTGCGCTACCGGCTGCGAGCGCAGACGCCGGGCATCTTCCATACGCTGCCGACGCAGTTTTACGGGATGTACGTTCCGGAGCTGCGAGCTAACAGCGATGAAACGATTCTGCGGGTGGTGGATCGGTAGTCGCGTGTCGAACGGGACGCGCACGCTGTCAGCGTGCGGCTGCGAAGGATGTTTGTGCTTCGTAGCTGCGCGAGACGCGCACACTGACCGCGTGCGCTAGGACTAACCCGCATCTTTCCCAGCCGCACGCTGACAGCGTGCGCGTCTTCGTGCGACAAAACGCAACGGGCGGAGGTTCGTGCGGAGCGAACCTCCGCCCGTGAGCGGAGAAGGCCGGGGAGCAGCCGGCGGAAGCAACAAACAAATCAGGCAGGCGCGGTCGCGTGATCGTGGCCGCAATCGTGACCATGGTGGTCGTGGCCATGGTCGTGGTCATGATCGTGCGCCAAGGCGCGTCGGGTCGTGGACAGCGCGGCGGCCTCGGAGTGTTCGAGTTCCTCGCCGCTGCGGACGAGGCGGGCGGAGTTGAAGATGATGATCAGGCCGCTGAACACATGGAGAACCGCGGCGACGATGGGTTCGATGTAGCCGGCCGCGGAAGCGCTCATGAAGACGATGACGAAGGCGAATCCCATGACGAGGTTCTGGCGGATCACGCGGCTGGTCTTGCGGGACAGGTCGATGAGGAAGGGGATACGGTTGAGGTTATTGTTCATGAGGGCGATGTTGGCCGAGTGGATGGCGACGTCGGAGCCTGCGGCGCCCATGGCGATGGAGATATCGCCGGCGGCGAGCGCGGGGGCGTCGTTGACGCCGTCGCCGACGACGGCGACGCGATGGCCTCGGGCCTTGAGTTCATCGACCATTTCGAGCTTCTGGTGGGGCAGGACTTCGGCCTTGTATTCCGTGTGAAGCTGGGCGGCGACGCGTTTGGCCACTGATTCGCGGTCGCCGGTAACGATGATGACGCGCTTGAGGCCCTGTTCGCGGAGCATGTCCATGGCGGCGGCGGCCCCGACGCGGGCGTTGTCTTCGAGGCCAACCCAACCCAGCAGCTTGCCGTCCTGCGCGACGAAGAGCGTGGAGAGTCCTTCGGCTTCGGGGCTGGCTTGAGCGGCACGGACGATTTCCGCGTCGGCGTCGGAAAGCTTGACCACGGAGCTATCCAGCAGCCACGCGGCGCGACCGACGAGGATGTTGCGTCCTTCGGCGGTGGCGCGGACGCCGCGGCCGGAGATTTCCTCGAAGTGAGTCGGTTCGGTCCACTGCAGCTTGGCGCGGCGTGCGACTTCGACCACGGCGCGGGCCACAGGGTGACGGCTGTTGGTTTCCGCGGCGGCGGCGGCGCGAAGCAGGTCCGCGCCCTGCACGTTCGGAGCCGGCGTCAGACGGGTGACGTTGAGCTGGCCGGTGGTCAGCGTGCCGGTCTTGTCGAAGACCATGGCGGTCAGATTGCGGGCGGCTTCGAGGTCGGTGACGCTCTTGACCAGCACGCCCAGCCGCGCGGCGGCGGAAAGACCCGCGACCATCGCGGTCGGTGTGGCGAGGATCAGCGCACACGGGCAGGCGATGACCAGCATGGAAATCGCCCGGCGAACCGCGTCTTCCGTGTCGGTGCGGAGGGTGAAGAACAGCACGATGCCGACGATCATCAGCACGGTGGGCGTGTACCAGCCGGCATAGTGGTCGATCATGCGCATGATCGGCGTGCGGGTGCGTTCGGCCTGGAGGATCAGGTCCTTGACCTTGCCGAGGGTGGTGTCGGAGCCGGCCTTGGTGACTTTGATTTCCATGCGGCCCGTGAGGTTGATGGTGCCGCCGTAGACTTCATCGCCTTCGTTCTTGTCCAGGGGAATGGATTCGCCGGTGATGTTGGCCTGATTGACGGTGCTGGTTCCTTTGGCGACCAGGCCGTCGGCGGGGATGTTGTCGCCGGGACGGACGACGACGACGTCGCCGGGGACGAGGTCCTTGGCTTCGACTTCCTGTTCCTGGTCGCCCTTGAGCCGGTGAGCGCGGGTGGGGGTGATGCGGATCAGCGATTCGATGCTGGCCTGCGCGCCCTGGGCGGTGCGGTTTTCGATCAGGACGGAGATGACCATGAAGAAGGCGATCGCGGCGGCTTCCTGGTACTTGCCGATGGCGAAGGCGGCGAGGACCGCCAGGGCGACCAGTTCGTTCATGTGCATGTGGCCGCGGAGAATGTCGCGGACGGCGACCCAGACCAGCGGCGAACCGAGGAGCAGCGCGGCCACGCAGCCGAGTACCGCGGCGTAAAAGTCCGTGTCACGCCAAATGAT
>JADLAP010000138.1 GCA_020848195.1 Phycisphaeraceae bacterium | reverse complement strand
TGTGCCAGCCGACGGTGATTCTGCGTTATCTGCGATTGACGGTCTGGCCGGACCAGTTGGTGCTGGATTATGGCTGGCGGCCGCGGACGATTCTGCCTGATGCCGCGGTGGATGTGGTGATCGTGGCGGTGATGCTGGGGCTGTCGCTGTGGGGGTGGTGGCGTCGGCATCCGCTGGGCTATGCGGCGGCGATGTTCTGGCTGCTGCTGGCGCCGACGTCGAGCGTGGTGCCCGTGGCGGATCTGGCCATGGAACACCGGATGTATCTGGCGCTGGCTCCGGTGCTGGCCGGCGTGGCGGGCGCGGCGTCATGGCTGGCGGGAAAACACCAGCGGGCCGCGATGGCGATCGCGCTGCTCGTTGCTGCGGCGCTGACGGGGCGGACGATGGCTCGCGTGCTGGACTACCGGGATGAAGTGAGCATGTGGTCGAGCGTGGCGCGGGCATCGCCGAACCATGCGCGGGCGTGGGCAAGTCTGGGATCAGCCCAGTTCGAAGCCGGTCGCGTCGCGGCGTCGATCGCGCCGTTTGAGCAAGCCCTTGCGTTGTCGCCGCGCCTCGTTGGAGCGAGACGGAATCTCGCGGTGGCGCTGATGACGCTCGGTGAAGATGAACAGGCCCGGCGGCAGTTGCTCATGGTGGTTCGCATGACGCCGGATGATGCGCTGGCGCTGCGGCTGCTCGGCGAACTGGCGTTTCGCGGTCGGGATGTGGACGGCGCGGAGGCGTGGCTGGCGCGCTCGCTGGAGCGGATGCCGCGTCAGGCGAACGTGCTGGACATGCTGGCTCGCATCGCGGCCTTCCGGGGCGATTGGGATCAGGCGCGAATGCGGCTGGAGGAGGCGATGAAGGCCGATCCCGACCGATCGGCGACGGTGGAAACCCTGACCATCGTGGCCAAACGCATGGCCAAAGCGGGGCAGGCAGTCGCGGCCGCGGCGTGGCTGGATGCGGTGATCGCGCAACTTGTTTCACGGCACGCGCCACAACGCGACATCGAGCTTCTCAATCAGACGCGGGACACGCTGGCGCGATGAGCAGGAGCGTTGTACCTGCGAAAGTCAGGCGGATTCCACGAGAATTTTCGCCGCCGCGGTCAGGCCCAGCGTGATCGGTTCCCGGTCGCCCACGCGGATCACCACGGCGTCCACCATGTCGTCGCGCTGTTCCAGCGTGAGCCGGGTTCCCGGCGTCAGGCCGGCGTGACGCAGAAATTCCAGGAACGGCTTGCGCTGATCCAGCACCCGCATCAAGGTCAGCGGTTTGGATCCCACGGCAATGTCCGCCAGGCTCTTGGGTTTGCTCGTCCTCATGCGGCCCGCAGCGTCGGGAATCGGATCGCCGTGCGGATCGACCGACGGATGGCCCAGCATCGCGTCGATCCGGTCCATCACCTTGTCGCTGATCGCGTGCTCGAGTTCCTCGGCTTCCTCGTGGACTTCCGCCCAGTCCAGGCCGAGGAAGTTGACGAGGAACACTTCGATCAGCCGATGCCGGCGAAGCACGTGCAGGGCGAGCGTTTCGCCGCGTTGGGTGAGCCGGACGCCCTGGCGCGGCCGATAGTCCACCAGGCCCGACTCCGCCAGCGTTTTGATCATCGACGTCGCGGTGCCCGGCGTCACATTCATCGCCCGCGCGAGCTTGCCCATGGCGACATGACGGCCCGTGGTCCGCTGTTGCTGCTGGAAGAGAGTCTTGAGGTAGTTCTCAACCGTGCTGGTGGCCATGCGGATTCCTGATCGTCAGTTCATTCATATTACCGCACGAGGACGAACGACAGTCGGCAGAAGCCGCCCTTGCTTTCCGGCTTGTGCTTGCCCTTGGCTCTGATCGCCAGGCGGTGCGGCCCGGGCGTTACGTTGGGGAACAGCATCTTCGGCCCGATCCGGGGGCAATCCCAGTAACCTTCGGTGGACGGGACCCAGGTGATCCATTCTCCGCCGTCGAGGCGGTATTCCATGTTGCCCAGGTCGTCGCCGTAGCGGAGATAGATGCCGAAGTGGGAGCCGTCGAGGTCGAATTCGATCGTGCTGCCCGGATGATCGGTTTCCATCTGGCCGCAGAGCGCGTCCCAGCCGACGCCCTTGTTCTGGTCGCGCCACTTCCACGCGCCGGCTGTGACCTTGCCCTGGTCGGCGCGGATCATGCGGGCGCTGTGCCACGCATCGTTGTCCAGACGGGGCAGGATGGATTTCCGCGACGCCTTGAGTTTCGTCCCGCACAGCGCCGGCCAGGCGTCGAGGATCGCCTGTGCGTACCAGCGATGGCCTTCGTCGTTCGGATGCACGGCGTCGACGAAGCCGGACTCCCACGGGATGGAGCCTGAGCGAATCGCGTTGAGGAAAGCGTCGCCCATGCGGATCGACGGAATGCCGTAATGCTCCGTCACCCGTTCATGCACTTTCATGATGTTCGAATAGCCGCCCTTATCCAATTCGTTTTTCGACAGGGCGTAGATGAAGCAGATATCGGCGTCGGGCCGGGCTTCGAGCAACTGGAGGATGATGCTCTCCAACGCGCCGGTGACGATCTGTTCATCGGCTCCGCCGTCGTTGACGGCGAATTCGACGAACATCAGGTCCGGCCTGGCGTGCAGCACGTCCTCGGCCATGCGGTACGCGCCCAGTTCGCTGTTCGTGCCGCCGACGCCGGCGTTGATCGCGGTCAGCGCCGGACACTCGGCCATCTGCCGCAGGCCTTCCACCGTCCGGGCACGGTAGCTGAAGCGGTCGATGTCCGTGGCGTTGCCGCCCCAGGTGATCGAGCCGCCGTGAAACGCGATCGTCAGCGGTTTGCCTTGACGCCACTTGGCCGCCACATGGGGAAGCCCTTTGCGAATTTTCACCGTGGCGTCGGGATAGGTCGGAATGTTCACGCGTAGGGTCTCCGCAATGTATGGGAATGAATGTCGTTGACCCGGCACAATGACCGGCCACAACGCTGATTTCAAGCCCACCACTGTACTTCACCGCCCGTCCACTTGCACACCGGAGTGAATGACGTTGCAATGATGGTTTCGCCTCACAAGGAGTACCCCATGGCAGCCCGGCCGATTCGCGTAACCGTCTGGCATGAATTCCGGCATGAAAAGAAACACGAACGCGTGCGCAGCGTCTATCCCGACGGCATGCACGTCGTGATGAAGCAAGGCATCGAGAAAAACCTCGGCAATGCCGTCAAGGTTCGCACCGCCACACTGGACGAGCCGCAGCACGGCCTGACCGACGAAGTCCTGGCCGACACCGACGTGCTGACGTGGTGGGGTCATGCCGCACACGGCGAAGTTCAGGACGCCATCGTCGACAAGGTCCAGCAGCGCGTCCTCGAAGGCATGGGCCTGATCGTGCTGCACTCCGGCCATTACTCCAAAATCTTCAGGAAACTGATGGGCACGGGTTGTGGCCTGCGCTGGCGCGAACAGGCCGAACGCGAAATCCTCTGGTGCGTCAATCCGGGCCACCCCATCGCCGACGGACTCAACGACGAAAAGTTCGAGCTGGCCCACACGGAAATGTACGGCGAACTGTTCGACATCCCCACGCCCGACGAACTGATCTTCATCAGTTGGTTCGAAGGCGGTGAAGTCTTCCGCTCCGGCTGCACATGGACCCGCGGCAAAGGCAAGGTCTTCTACTTCCGGCCAGGCCACGAAACGTTCCCCATCTACTACGACGCCAATGTGCAGCGCGTCCTGGCCAACGGCGTCAAGTGGGCCGCGCCTTCCAGCAGCACCGCCTACGCCGGCGGCGGTCGCAACATCACCACGCCCCTGGCTCCCATCGCGTCCTCGCATGTGGTCGACCCGAGCCTTCACAAGCATTGATTACTGCGATTTCCCATGGATCAACCCACGCACCTGCTGACCGTCCTGACCCGCGACCGCGTCGGCATCATCTCCGGCATCACCTCCAGCCTCGCCGCCGTCGAGGCACGGGTGGTCCAGATGAGCCAGACCGTCGTCTGCGACTATTTCACCATCGTCGTCGCCGTGGCGCTGAGCAAACAGACCGATTCAGACCGTTTGCGCGATGACATCCGAATCGCCATCGGCGGCGAAAGCCTCGTGGTTCACATCGTGCCTTACGTCGCCGGCTCCGCTCCCGTACGCCGCGGCGAACGCTACATCCTCACCGGCATCGGAGCGTACAGGCCCGGCGTCATGCACGCCATCACCCACGCCGTGGCCGACAAGGGCGTCAACATCGTGGACCTTTCCGCCGTGTCCGACGGACAGCGCGTCACCCTCGTGGCGGAACTCGACGTGCCTTCCACCGTGTCCCTCGATCAGCTTCAGATCGACCTGACGTATGCCGGCCAGGAATACGATCTGGGCATTCGGCTGCAACATCACCGTCTGTTTGTCGCCGCCAACGAGGTGGCTTTCCGCCGCTGATCTCTTTTCCCGGAACCAACCGTGCTGCGAACCGACACCATCATGGACACCATCCGCATGTTCCAGGAAGAGAACCTGGACGTGCGCGCGGTGACGCTGGGCCTGGACCTGCGCGATTGCGCGTCGCCGAACCTTCAGCAACTGATCGACAAAATGCGGGCGAAACTCGTGCGATTCGCCTCGTCGCTCAAGCGCGTGGCGGACGAGGTCGGCCGCGAGTTCGGCGTCCAGGTCGTCAACAAACGCATCGCCGTCACGCCGATCGCCTCCGTCGCTTCCGCGCACGGCGCGGAGGCGATGGTCCGCATCGCCAAGGCACTCGATGAAGCCGCCGACCAGCTCGGCGTGGACTTCATCGGCGGCATGTCGGCCATGGTCCACAAGGGCATCACGCCATCCGCCCGCGCGCTGATCGACGCGCTGCCCCAGGCGCTCGGATCCACCAGCCACGTCTGCGGCAGCCTCAACGTCGCCACCACCCGCGCGGGCATCAACATGGACGCCGTGCGCCTCGCGGGCCAGACCATCACCGCGCTCGCCCAGACCACCGCCGGGCAGGGCGGCATCGGCGCGGCCAAACTCGTCGTCTTCGCCAACATTCCCGAAGACAATCCCTTCATGGCCGGCGCCATCTGCGGCGAAGGCGAAGGCGAAGCCACGCTCAACGTCGGCGTCTCCGGGCCAGGCGTCGTCAAACGCGCCCTCGAACGACTGATTGCCGCCAATCCCGGCGACAAACTCACGCTCACGGACCTTGCCGAGGAAATCAAAATCACCGCCTTTCGCGTCGCCCGCGTCGGCGAACTGATCGGACGGGAAGTCGCCGGCCGGCTCGGCGTCCGCTTCGGCATCCTTGATCTCTCACTGGCGCCCACGCCCAAGGTCGGCGACTCCATCGGCGAAATCCTGCAGGTCATGGGCATCCGCGCCATCGGCGGCCCCGGCTCCACCGCCGCCATCGCCATGCTCAATGACGCCGTCAAAAAGGGCGGCGCGTTCGCTTCCAGCAGCGTCGGCGGCCTCAGCGGCGCGTTCATCCCCGTCATGGAGGATCACGCCCTGGCCGAGGCCGCACGCGACGGAAGTCTCACCCTCGCCAAGCTCGAAGCGATGACCAGCGTCTGTTCCGTCGGCCTGGACATGGTCGCGCTGCCCGGCGACACCGACAGCGACACCCTCGCCGCGATCATCGCCGACGAAATGGCCATCGGTGTGGTGAACAACAAAACCACCGCCTGCCGGCTGATTCCCGTGCCCGGTAAAAAAGCCGGCGAATCCGTCAGCTTCGGCGGACTGTTCGGCGAAAGCGCCATCATGCCCGTGCGCGATCTGGGCGAGTCGGCGACTTTCGTCCGCTTCGGCGGCCGCATCCCCGCGCCCGTGCAGTCGCTACGCAACTGATCCGCCGCTTGCGGCGTCGCGGAACCACGCGACAACCCTGAACCGTCATCATGGACTTTGTCGCCCAGCTCGAAGGCATCACCAAGGTCTACCACAAAGGCCGCGACGCGCCGGCTGTTTACGCCCTCGGCGGCGTGGACCTGACGATCTCCCGCGGTCAGTACGTCGCGGTGATGGGGCCTTCCGGCAGCGGAAAAAGCACGCTCATGAACATCCTCGGATGCCTCGACCGTCCCACGGCCGGGCGGTATCTGCTGGAAGGACAGGACGTCGCCCGCATGTCGGACGATGAACTCAGCCGCATCCGCGGCACGCGACTGGGCTTCATTTTCCAGGCGTTCAATCTCATCAATCAACTGACGGTGCTGGGCAACGTGCAGGTTCCGCTGTTCTATCAGGGCGTTCACCGTCGCATACGCAAGCAGCGGGCACGCGAAGCCATCGACCGCGTCGGTTTGTCCGATCGCGCGGATCATCGCCCCGCCGAACTCTCCGGCGGCCAGATGCAGCGCGTCGCCATCGCTCGCGCCCTGGTCAATCAGCCCAGCATCCTCTTCGCCGACGAGCCGACCGGCAATCTCGACTCCACCACCGGCAAGTCCATTCTCGCCCTCGTCGATGAACTGCATCAGCAGGGCCTGACCATCATCATGGTCACGCACGACGAATCCATCGCGCATCGCTGCCAGCGTGTGATCCGTCTGCGCGACGGAACAATCGAAAGCGACACGCTGCGCGACGTGAAAGTCGAAGCGGCGATGTGAACGCGGGTTTTGCCGGCATTTTCCTCAATCTTTGATCGCCGCCAGGCATTCCGCCGCGGCCGGCGCTTTGTCCAGCGCGCCGACGCTGACCAGTTGCTCAGCCAGCGTGGACCAGCGTTCGACGGTCATCGCACCCAAGCCATGCTGTCTGGTGAAGTCATTTTCCACCAGCGGCATCTGGGCCTTGGCGGCGTCGGCAAAGGTCTGGGCGTCCATGACGGTGTTGAGCTTGCCCATGATCTGATTGGCGGGGCCGGGGTCGTCGAGGTAGGCGCGCCATCCTTCCCGGCAGGCGGCGACCATGGCCTTCACCTGATCGGGATGCTGCCTGAGGTAGTCGCCGCGGGTGATGACGACGGCGGTGTAGGGGTTGTAGCCTGCGTCGGCGATGAGGAAGACCTGGGTTTTGGCGCCCTGTCGCCTGGCGGCCAGCGGTTCGGAAAAGATGAAGCACTGCTGGGAGAGGTTTGGATCCGCCAGGAACTGCGCGACGCCGCCGGCGTAGGGAACCACTTCGATTTTGCCGGCTCCGTACTTGTTGGTCAGGAACTTGCCGTAGGGCAGGCCGATTTCCATCGCCAGTTTGCCCTCGCCGGCGAAGACGTCCGCCAGGGATTTGAAGCCGCGGGCTTCGTGAGTCATCACGCCCTGCGGACAGGTCTGGTAGACGGTGAACAAAGCGACAATGTCGATGCCGCGGGCGCGGGAGGTCAGTACTTCATCCGCCGAGGCGATGCCGAACTGGGCCTGGCCCGCGCCGACCATCTGGAGCGTCGGCGTGCCCGCTCCGCCGGGGAGGATTTCCACGTCCAGACCATGTTTGGCGTACGCGCCGATCTGCTGGGCGGCATAGAACCCGCCGAACTCCGGCTCGGGAACCCAGTTCAGCACGAGTTTCACCGAAACGCGCCCGGTGACGCCGGTCTCGGGCGAATCCGACCGTGAGCACCCGGCCAGAATCTGCCCCACGGTCAGAACCACCAGCAGAACGGAGAAACGACGATAACCGCGATGCAGCCACATGGATATTCTCCCAGGACAGACGAAGGACGACCCGCCATCCTAGGACGGATCGCATCGCGTGGCAGGCTGACCGGGAGGAAATCACGCGGACTGGTCGAGCGCGTGTCGCAACTGCTGCACGAGGCAGTCGGTTTCATAGTCGCGCCGCTGGCGGGCTGCGGTTTCAAGCTGCTGGGCGGATTCCTTCAGGGCGGGGAAGTTGAGGGAATCGACCAGATCGCGGAGATTGCCCGCGAGATGGGCGACGCGGTCCAACTCATGTTGGGCCAGCAGTTCTTCGATGCGGTCCAGTTCGCGGCGGATGCGTGCTGCCGGGGAGTCGTCCGGATTCGTTTCGGTCGCGGCCGCGACGGTGTCGGCGTTGGTCTCGGACCTGGGTGAAGTGTGCTGCACGATGGTGGCGATGAGCTTTCTCGGGTCAAACGGTTTGGAGAGGTAGCCGGTGCAGCCGGCGTCGCGGCATTTTTTCTCATCGCCGCGCATGGCGTTGGCGGTCAGCGCGATGATGGGGCCTCGGTAGCCGGCATCGCGGAGTTTCCGGGCCGCGGTGTAGCCGTCCATCACGGGCATCTGCATGTCCATCAGGATGATGTCGTAGTGGTTGGCGGAAGCCAATTCGACGGCGATTTTGCCGTTTTCCGCTTCATCCGTCTGGGCGCCGGCCCGACGCAGCAACAGGCAGGCGAGTTTGCGGTTGGTGGTGCCGTCCTCGACCACGAGCACGGAAGGCTTGTGGCTCAGGGTGGTGCTGGCGCTGGGCAGATGCTCAGCCTGACGACGGTGCGTGGATTCCCAGATGGGTTGGCTGATCATGTCCACGCCGTCGAGCGGGCCGGTGGCGATTTCCACGGTGAAGGTGCTGCCCTTGCCCTGCTCGCTCAGCACGGTGATGGATCCGCCCATCATTTCCGTCATGCGTTTGCTGATGGCCAGGCCCAGACCGGTGCCGCCGAACCGCCGGGTCGTGCTGCTGTCCGCCTGCGAGAAGGGCTTGAAAAGTTTGGCCATCTGTTCATCGGTGATGCCGATGCCGGTGTCCTGAACTTTGATGCGCAGTCGCGGCGTGGCCGGGTTCTGGATCAGGGAGACTTCAAGCCGGATGCCGCCGGTGGTGGTGAATTTGATGGCGTTGCCCACCAGGTTCATGATGATCTGACGGAGCCGGGTCGGATCGCTCTGGATCGTCCGAGGCATGGCTGTGGCGTAGCTGACGTTGAGCGTCAGACCTTTTTCCGTGGCGTGCGGGCGCAGGACGGAAATCACCTCGGCTACGACTTCCACGGGATTGCACGGGATTTTTTCGATTTCCATCCGGCCGGAATCGACCTTGGACAGATCGAGGATGTCGTTGATGAGCGTCAGCAGATGGCTCCCGCTGGCGTGGATGATCTGGCCCCATTCGCGGTGTTCCTCCTCGCGGTTGGAAGCGCCGCGGCGGATCAGGTCGGCGAAGCCCAGGATGCTGTTGAGCGGCGTGCGAAGCTCGTGGGACATGTTGGCGAGGAACTCGCTTTTGGCCTGATTGGCGCGCTGGGCTTCCTCGACCGCGCCCTGAAGCTCGGACGTGCGCTGTTGCACGCGCTCGTTGAGCGTGTTGTTCCACTGCCGCAGCTCACGGTCCCGGCTGTCGACGCGATGACGCATTTCCTCCAGAGCCTGAGCCAGCGAGCCTAGTTCATCCTGTCCGACGCAGGTGACGCAGGTGGACAGATCGCCGTTGGAGATGCGGTTGGCGGCCTGGACGAGACGGTCCATGCGGCTGGCCCACGCGCCGACGGTCAGATACACCACCAGGCCGCTGACCAGACACGCCCCCAGGGCCAGCGCGAAGGTGGCGCTGATCTGCGCCAGCATGGTTTGCCGCACATTCTGACGTGACATCGTCACGATCACCTTGCCGTTGCTTTGCCGGGTTGACGGTGAATTCGCCTCCAGGCCGCTTGGGGGGGCCGGGGATTTCGACTCGCTCAGCTCATTGACCGTGGTCTCGCTGTTGCCCGCCGCTTCCACCGCCCACACCGGGCTGACGCCGACCACGCAGTCCGAATCGCTTCCCCCCAACTGGTAGGTCATCCATGCCGCGTTCGGTTTGTGATACCGGGTGACGGATCGGTTCTGGCTGTCGCGGACATCGATGTACAGCACGTCCGGCTCGTCGCTGTAGGCGTGAACCAGACGATTCAGTTCCTCCACATCGCGTACCTGAAGCGCCAGATCGACCGATCGGCTCAGACTCTTGGCCACGGAATCCGCCACCGTCTGGTTCTGGGTCGTCATCAGCAACTGGAGTCGCCAGAGGCTTGACGCCGCCATGGTCAGGATGGCCAATCCGATGATGCCGACGACCAGCATCACGGCCTTCTGCCGCAGCGTTCTTCGTTGACGATTGTCTTGGCCCTTCAAAACACGCTCTCCTGCCGGAAACGCTTTGTTTCACGTCCTGTTCGACGTGAAGGACTAGGGGTTTCGGTACACCGTCGCGGCGGACTGCACGATTTCGCCGGAAATCCGCAGGCCCAGGTTCTGCGCGACGATCAGATTGACCACGACTTCATACTGGGGCAGCATGGGCATGGCCTCCTTGCGCGCCCTGGCGAGTCGGCCGGGGTCGCCGCCGAGCAGACCCAGCGTCAGCTTTGCCGCCTGCTCGCCCTGCGACTGCGGCTGCACCGTCACGCCCAGCAGAGCGCCGGCCATCACGAACTGCTGCGAAAATCCGAACACCGGAACCTTCTGCCTCAGACTCGTCAGCAGCAGCTTGCGAACCACCGCCTTGTCGTAGATTTCCGCGTCCGGGAACGTCCAGACGATGTCCGGCGACTGGCTGAACATGTCGTCCACCGCGTCGGAAGCCGATGCGTAGTTGTTCATGTTGATGGCGATCAGTTCCAAGCCGGCCGGCAGCGATTTCCAGACGTCTTCGATCACCTCCTTGTCGTCGACGTCGCCGGCGCGATAGAGCACGCCGATCTTGCGTATGTTGGGCATCGCGGCGCGCATCAGGTCGATCTGCGGGCGTATGGAGACCATGACGGTCAGCCCGAACGATTCCCGGCCGACGTCGAGGCCGGCTTCCTTGATGTTGCCCACCATGCAGTAGGTCAGCAGAATGTCGGCAGGCAGGTTGTCGTGCAGATGCATGGCAGCCGGGGTTCCCACGGCCACCACGCACGCCGTCGAACTGTTGATGCCCGACGATTCCAGTCCCTGCTTGCGCACGGCGTCGAGCATGAGAGTCCGGCTGGGCCGGTGTTCCCGGCTGAATTCCTGAGTCAGACTGTCCGACGCGGCGCGGTACGGCGAAGCGTCGGAACTGAGCACGACGACGATCTCTCCGTTTGCCGCGGCCTGACACCACGACGCGGTCAGGGCGATCGCCATCGCGGCCAGCCATGCCGGCCAAGCGTTCGTTCTTGTATGGATCGCCCTGGTGCTCATGTTCACAACATCCCTGACACGGTAAGTCAGAACTTCAGTTGCATTCTCCCGAAAAACGTGCGGCCTGGCGTTTCGTGGCTGGTCGTGGACCCCGATTGGTTCACGTTGATGTCCGCGGTGTCCAGCACATCGGTCACACCCAGCGTGACCTCGCATCGGCCTTTCGCAAACGACTTGGTCAAGGTCAGGTCCAGACGATGGAACCTCGGCGCGTCCGAGCCGAACATCGGGTCGTTTCGCGTGATGTCCGTCCATCGGTAGGTCATGTTGGCGGTGGCGTCGGCGGGCAGCTTGACGCGCGTGGTCAGCCCCATCTTGTGCGGAGCGGGACGGAATGATCGCGTGCTTTGATTCGTCGCATCATCTTCAAATCCGTTGTAGGCGTACCAGGCGCTGACGGACCATGGATCGCGACGATAGGCCACTTCCGTTTCGACGCCCATGGCTGTGGCGCCGTTGATGTTGCGTGAGATCGTGTAGAACCGTCCCAGGCTCAGGGGATCCGGCAGTGTTTCATAGCCGATCAGATTTTCGTATCGTTGGTAGTAACCGTTGATGCTGGTCGACCAGCCGCCGGTGAACTGGCCGCTGTAGCCGGATTCAAACGACCAGACCGTTTCGTGCTCGATATCCACGGACTTGATGTAGTTGCTGGCGAACATGCCGGGCGGTCCGAGGGGGACTCGCGTGCCCGCTGCTTCGCGGATGCCGTAGGAAGGCGCATGATAGGCACGCGCGACGCTCCAGCGAAGGATGTGATTGTCTTCATCGTCCAAAGCGTAAAGCACGGAGGCGCGGCCGGAAACATCGGCATGCGTTGCCGAATACCAGTCCGCGCGCATCTGACCTTCCAGCGTCCATCGCGGCGCGACGTGCCAGCGTTCGATGGCGAACGCGCTGAGCCAGTATTCGTCACAGACGTCGCTGCCGAGCAGATCGGAATCCCTCGCCTGATCCGCGTCGATGTGAATCCATTTGGCGCTGCCGCCGAGGGACAGCTCGTGTTCCTTCGCGGGCCACAGGTCCCATTGCGTGTCCACGCTGTTTTCCCACGCGGTCCAGCGGGCCAGCGTCGGCCTGTTGTAGTCCTCGTAGTTGGCGTACCACTGCAGGCTGAAGTGATCGCGGTCGTTGAAGTTCCGGTCGAACTGCATGAACGCGCGGGCGACGTCGGAACGTTCGTCGGAGCGAAGCTGTCCCGGGGCGGGATAGTCCGCCAGGTCGAAATCGCCGCGTTCGATGTGGGCGGTCGAGCCTCCGAAACGCAGCGTCGAATCGCTGCCGATGTTCCAGAGTCCTTCACCGTCGAAGCGATTGATGCGGGCGAAATCACGGGATGAGAAGTCATCGTGCGCGACGGCATCCTCGGACGTTTCGCGTTCTTCGTAGCCGCCGGAGATGCGCCACGACCAGTCGCCGGCCTTGTGACCCCAGCGGAACTGGTTGAAGCTGTCGCCGTACTCGTTCCAGGTGGTGCTGGCGAGGATGCCGGGCACTTCCTCGGGACGTTTCATGATGATGTTGACGACGGTGTTGAAGGCGTTGGCGCCCCATGCCGCGCCGCCGGGGCCTCGGGCGACCTCAATCCGGGCGATGTCCTCGGGGAAGATGGGAAGACCGAGCAGGTCAGCGCCTCCGGATGCAATGCCGCCGTTGCTTCGGCCGTCGATCAGCACGAGATTGCGGTCGGAAATGGTGTGATGCAGCCCGCGCACGCCGACGGAAGCGACGTTGCGATCGGTCAGCAGCACATCCATGCCGGGAATCTGGAGCAGAATCTCAGGCAGGCTGGTCAGGCCGCCGTAGTGGATGTCCTCGGCCGTGATGACCGAGACGGGAACGGTGACCTGGTTGGCGCGGATGGGTCTGCGCGACGCGGACAGGACCATCATGGGCATTTCCTCGAACATCAGCAGTTCGTGGGCGATCGGCTCGGAATCCTGCTGGTTCGATGCAGCGGCATCCTGATCCGCGGGCTGCGTGGTTTGCGCCCATGCTCCCGCAGCCGCCAGCGAGAGCCAGAGAACGACCATCACGCCCGCCGCCAAACGCGATGGCTTCATGTCGCGTGTGGCGACATTTCCAAAGGCATGGGCGGTTGTGGCTGTGAGGCGTGTCATGTTGGATCCCGTCAGGTCTGTGTCCCGCGGGTGAATTCCCGGTTTTCAAAAGTGAACCTGAATGCGGCCGAAGATCGTTCGACCAGGCGTTTCGTTGGCGGACTGCGAACCGACCTGAATCACTTCCAGGTCCGTCTGGTCCAGCAGATCCGTGACGCCGACGAGCGCTTCGACCTGCCCCTTGAGAAATGTCTTGCTCAAGGTCAGGTCCAGGCAGTGGTGATCAGGCACTTCGGAACGGCCCGGAACGATGATGTCGTTCTCCGTGGCGGCGGTCCATCGGTAAGTCATGTTGAAACAGGCGTCCAGGGGCAGGAAGACGCGACCGGTGACGCCGACCTTGTGGCGTGCGGGACGGACTGCCCGGGTGGACTGGTCGGGCTGGTCTTCCTGCAGGTCGTTGTAGGCGTACCAGACCGAGGCGCGTAGTTGCTCGATTTGATAGACCAGTTCGGGTTCGAAACCCCATGCCACGGCACCGTCGATGTTGTCCAGCGTGTTGTAGAATCGCGCTCCGGTGACGGGCGCCGGCTCCGGAAGATTCACCACGCCGATCAGGTTCTGGTAGATCTGGTAGTAGCTGTTGACGTTGAACGACCAATGCTCGCTGAGCCGGCTGGCGCAGCCGGTTTCCAGCGACCAGACGCTTTCATGGTCCAGGTCGCTGGCCTGAAGGTTGTTCAATGCAAAGGAACCAGGCGGGAACGGCGGGGTGGGCAGGGCGATGCGGTTCCCGCCCTGCTCGCGGGCGGAATACAACGGCGCGCGAAACGCGCGAGCGGCGCTGACGCGCAGCACATGATCCTTGTTGTCGTCCAGGCCGTAGAGCAGGGAATACCGCCCGGAGAAATCCGCCTGCGTTTCGGAGTACCAGTCCACGCGGAACTGGCCTTCCAGGCTCCATCGCGAATCCAGTTCCCATCGGTCGATGACGAACGCGCCCAGCCAGAAGGAATCCTCGTGATTCGTAGCCAGGAAATCAGTGGCAAGCGCCTTGTCGGCGTCGATGGTGATCCATCGGGCATTGCCTCCGAAGGACAGGTCGTGCCGATCGAGCTTGAAGTTCCACTGGGTTTCCAGGTCGTTTTCCATGGCATGCCAGCGTGCAAGCGATGGCCGGTTTTCGTCCTCGATGTTGGCGAACCACTGGAAATAGCAGGACGAACCGTCGTCGAGCTTGCGGTCCTGGCGGACGAAGAACCGGGCCACGTCGATGCGGTCGTCTTCGCGCGTCGTGCCGGCCGCGGGATAACCCAGTATTTCCGTCGTGCCGTGGTCGATGTGGGCCGCCGACGCGCCGAAGCTGAGCGTGGCGTCGCTGTCCATGCGATATTGGGCTTCGCCGTCGAACCGGCTGGTTCGGCCGAAGTCGTAGGAAACGAAGTCGTCGCCGGCGATGGCGTCTTCGGAATCCTCGAAGTCCTCGTAACCGGCGGAAAGACGCCAGCTCCAGCTTCCCGTCTTGGCGCCCCATCGCAACTGATTGAAGGTGTCGCCGTATTCGTTGATGGTGGAACTGACCAATATGCCCTGCGCCTCCTCGGGACGCTTCATGATGATGTTGACCACGCCATTGAGAGCGTTGGCGCCCCATGCCGCGCCGCCCGGCCCGCGAACCACTTCGATTCGCGCGATATCCTCGGCGAAAATGGGCAGGGCGCCGAAATCCGCGCCGCCGAGCAGGATGCTGCCGTTGTTCCGGCCGTCGATCAGCACCAGCGTGCGATCCGCATAGGCATGATGCAGACCCCGGATGCCGACGGATGCGGTGTTGCGGTCGGTGTGCAGCACATCCATGCCGGGAACCTGCCTGAGCAGATCAGCCAGCGAGTTGAGACCGGAGAAATGGATGTCGTCCGCACTGATCACGCTGACCGGCACGCTGGACAAGCTGGCGTTCTGCGATTGCCGGGAGGCGGAAATGATCACCGGCATGTCGGCGTAAAGCACAAGTTCATGCGCGGCAGACATGTCATCGGCAGCGGCTTGTGTCGCTGAGGGTTCGTTGGCGGGAACGGCAGTGGGTGTTTCACCATGCGCGCTGGACGCCAGCAGCGACAGGATCAGGAGCATGACAGCGACCATCCACCCGGTGCGGGTAGCACTTCCATGTCCCAATTCAAATTCGTCTTGTTGTGGGTTTGGGATGAACATGGCATCTCCAATCAGGGTGGCGTATCCGTTACAGAACCTATCTTCCGCCCAGTTTTCCTGAATTGTCGGATCGGCAAATCCGGACAGCGACATAAGCGTGAATGCGGCAATGCACACAAAGAAATGTGGCGGATGAAGAGCTTGTTTTGCGGTTATGGGACAGTCTGCCGCGGTCCGGACCTTGGCAGACGGCGGTTGCGACGTGGAACTGAGGCGAGGCCGCGCCGGCTCAGTTGCGTTCCGAAGCGTGCCAGCGACGAAGGGTGAAATAACCAGCCAGATTGACGAGGCCGAAAAGGGCCAGACCGAGGACCGAACCGAGCAGGACAATGGCGAAGACGACATCGCTCTGCTGCATGCGGATGGCCGGCTGCATGGCGGAGCCAAGCCCGCCGCCGGCGAAGAACTCGCCGACGATCGCGCCGATGACCGCCAGTCCCGCGGCGATGCGCAGGCCGGTGAGAATCTGCGGCAGCGATGAGGGGAGCTTGAGCTTCCAGAGCGTGGCCCAGCCGCCGGCCCCATGAAGGCGGAACAGGTCGCGCAGCGCCGGGTCCACCGACAGCAGCCCGGAGAGCGTGTTGGCGATCACGGGAAAGACCGACACGATGAACGCGGAGGCAATGACGGTGCGGACGCCGTAACCGAGCCAGATGACCATCTGCGGCGCGATGGCGATGACGGGCACGGTCTGGAAAAAGATGGCGTACGGATAGAACGCGCGCTGCACGCGGCGGCTGGTGGAAAAGATCACCGCGGCACTGACGCCGACGATGGCGCTGAGCGCAAAGCCGGCGACCGAAGCCTCCGCTGTGCGCAGCAGTCCGCGAAGCAGCAGATCCCGTTGCTCCCATACGGCGTGAAACACGCTCGTCGGCGGAGGCAGCAGCCACTGGCGCACGATGCCGAATCGCACCAGCGATTCGGCGAGGATCATCGACGCCAGGAACACCAGCAGCGGCGGGAGCAGGATGTGTCGCGTTCGGCTTTTCATCCAGGCTGCCCTCCGCGCTGCAATGCCGCCAGCAGCCGGCCGGTCTGGTGCGCGAACATCGCCGAAGCCCGCAGATCCGCATGGCGATCTTCCGGCAGTTCCAGTTCGTAGTCGTCCACCACGCGCGCGGGTCTGCGGGTGAAGACCACCGCGCGCTGGGCGAGAAATGCCGCTTCGCCGATGGAATGCGTGACGAAGATCACCGTGCATCGCCGCTGAAGCCAGAGTTGTCGCAGGGCGTCGTCGAGTTCCTGTCGCGTGATTTCATCCAGCGCGGCAAAAGGTTCATCCAGCAGCAGCAGCGAAGGATCGGTTACCAGCGCGCGGGCGAGCGATACGCGCATCCTCATGCCGCCGGAGAGCTGCGCGGGATATCGCCTGATCGCATCGCCGAGTCCGACCTGGCGCAGCGCCGCCTCGGCCTTGTCCCGTCGCTGGGCCTTGGACTGACCCATCAGTTCCAGCGGCAGCGTGACATTGCGCAGCACCGTGCGCCAGGGCAACAGGTGGGCGTCCTGAAAGACAAACGCGACGCGGTCGCTGCCGTCCCTGCTGGTCCGTTGCACCCGGCCTTCGGTACAGGTTTCCAGTCCGGCGATCATGCGCAGCAGCGTGCTTTTGCCGCAGCCGGATGGACCGAGCAGGGCGACGAACTGGCCGGCGGCAATGGTCAGATCCAACGGCGAAACCGCTTCGACTTCGCCGTCGAACACCTTGCGCGCCTTGTCCAGGACGACTTGCACGATGGCGCGCCTTACGACAGGCCTTCGGACTTTTCGTATGCGGCGAATTCGCCCCGCGCGTCGGTTTCACGCACATACGCCTGGAAATCGTTCATCTTGTAGCTGATGAACCGGAACGCATGTTCCAGCGTCAGCCATTCGATGTCGGCCGGGTCGGCGTCGAGGTCTTTGCGCAGGCGGTTGAGTTCCGCGAGCAACGGTTCGGCTTTCATGTCGGTTTGTTCCTGCGGGCCGCGGCATGTCGCGGCGGATGCTTCGGTTTACGCGGCAATGGCCTCGGTGATGAGCCGGGCGGCGTCGGTCAGGTCCTTGCCCACCCGCATGGTCGGCACGTCGGCCCTGGCTTGTTCGAGAATCTGCCGCGCCTGCTGCACGTTCGTCCCTTCCAGCCGGACGACCAGCGGAACCTTGAAGCCCACTTCCTTGGCGGCACTGACAATAGCGCGGGCGATGCGGTCGCACTGCATGATCCCGCCGAAGATGTTGACCAGAACGCCCTTGACCGCCGGGTCGGCGAGGATGATGCGGAACGCCTCCGTCACCGCCTGTTCGCTGGCGCTGCCGCCGACATCCAGGAAATTCGCCGGCTCCGCGCCGTGCAGCTTCACGAGGTCCATCGTCGCCATCGCCAGTCCCGCGCCGTTGACCAGGCATCCGATCGTGCCGTCGAGTTTGATGTACGACAGGCCGAACTCGTGGGCCTTCAGTTCCGCGGGATTTTCTTCCGTCTGGTCCGCCATGGCGGCGATTTCGGGGTGACGGAAGACGCCGTTGTCGTCGAAGTTGATTTTCGCGTCGATGGCGAGCACCTGGCCGTCGGGGTTTTTCTCGTCCGGGCCGGTGAGGACCAGCGGATTGATCTCGGCGAGGCTGCAATCGAGGTCAATGAACAGTTTGGCCAGTTTCTGCATGGCAGCAACGGCTTGTCCGACCTGCTTGCCGGCAAAGCCAAGTTGATAGGCGATCTTGCGGGCCTGATAGCCTTGCAGGCCCATCGCGGCGTCGATCGGCTCGCGGAGAATGGCGTCAGGCCGGGTGTGGGCGACCTGTTCAATGTCCACGCCGCCCTCGGCGCTGGCGATCAGCACGGGGCAACCCTGGGCGCGATCGATGGCGACGCCAAGATAAAACTCCTTGCGAATGTCCACCCCTGCGGCAACGAGAACCTTGCGCACCGGCACGCCGGCCGGGCCGGTCTGCGGCGTCACCAGCGGTTTGCTCAGAATCGCCGCCGCGGTGCTGGCTGCTTCCGCGGGACTGCGAACCAGCTTCACGCCGCCGCCCTTGCCCCGACCGCCGGCATGGACCTGCGCCTTGACCACAGCCAGCTTCGCGCCATGCTGGCTCTGAAGCTGCTCAAAAGCCCGTTCCGCCTGTGGCCCGGTCTCGGCGACCATGGCAGGGGGGACCGGTACGCCATACTTGGCCAGCAACTCCCGCGCCTGGTATTCGTGAATCTTCACGTCCTGCTCCTGCACGAGGAATGTTCTCTACGCAGCAGGGTCATTGTATGAGGCTTCGCGCCAAGGTGAAGGCCAATCAATGGAAAATGAACCGCATGCCGGACCCATCGTCCTTACACCCGCGGCATCAGGTCGGCGTCGAGGGCGACATAGGTATCCGTCCATGTAAATGGCGTGAAGCCCAGTTTCGTGTAGCCATCTTCGCCCATCACGCCGGTGATGAGGTTCTGTCCATCATGACAGATCAGCTCGCGTGCGAAGCCGACGCCGATGGATTGCCATCCTTTGCCATCGGGTCGGGGACCGGTCAGGCCGCACGGAAAGCCCAAAGGATGAACATCGGTGAACCGCAGCGGATCATCGCTGACGGCATAGTGCCAGTTGAGGATCAGCAACCATTGTCCGCTGCGTGGATGGCGCAGGACGAAAGGACTTTCCGTGGGGCTGTAGGGCAGTCGCTCACCCGTCCAGATCAGAGCCGGCTCAAGGTGTCGCCAGTTCCACAGGTCCGTGCTTGTCGCCACGCCGATCGCCTGCGGCCTCGTGCCGAGGTATTCCTGCGTGTAATACAGCAGCCATCGGCCATGCTCGTCATCTCGCACCACATGCGGATCGCGCCCGAGGATCGGATCGCCATCCATAACCCGGATTCCCCCGGGCGCGATGGATGACGGAATCTCCCAGTGAAACAAATCCTCGCTGACCGCCATGTAGATGCTTTGCCGATGACCTTCAAGGCTGAAGTTCGGGCGTTTGTGAGGATGTTGCCACCCGGAATAGAACATGTAAAACCGTCCGTCGTCGCCGCGGGTGACGAACGGCGCGACGGCCATGTGTTCATCGCCATATCCAGGCCGGCGGCTGGCTTCAACGGGATGGCCTCGCATCGTCCAGTGGATCAGGTCCGCGCTGGTGCTGTGTGAGATGCATTCTTCGTGGCCGACGTCCAGCCAGCTATGGCCCAGGCCGCCGGAGATGCTGAAGAAATGCCACAGCCCGTCATGGCGAATCAGCGCGTGGTCCTTGATGAATTCGCCCGGCGGGGCGTAGCGGACCTGACGGATCGCGTCGATCCATTGCTTCGTGGGAGTCTGCATGATATTGCCTTGCCCGGTTAACGCGTGGTGTTGATGGCGCGAAGCTGTTCCATGAACGGCTGCGGAATCAGGCCATTGACCGTCGGCACATCCCACGTCACCACGCCGCCCCATTGGTTCGTGTATTGGGTGAAGCCCACGACAAATTCCGTGGGAAATCGCGGCAGTCCGACTCCCCAGCCGTCGCCGAGGAAGCTGAGGATGTGACGCTGCGCGCCATTCACCCAGCGGGTAAGCGGAGGGTGATACTTGTCGTTGACCGGGAAGGCGATGTTGATTTCCCCAGCCGTGTAGTCCTCGTGTTCCGTCATGGAAATGATCGGGGTGAACAAACCCGGATTGAAGGCGACGATGCCGTAGGGATTGCCCGCCAGCAGCGCCGCGCGGAAACTTTTGAAGTTCGGCTCATCCGCGTGCCGGTACATGTCGTCGGCGTAGTAGCAGCCGTCCAGCCACCATCCGCTGACTTTCTCGCCCCAGCGGAGGGACCAGTCGCGGATGATCTGTTCCCACTTGCGTTGAAACTCCGCCAGCCTGCCGCCGTTGGCCTTCCAGCCGAGGCGTTCGACCGCCTGGGGTTCATGTTCCGGTGCGCCGGCCGGGGCATACACCATCACCCGGATGCCGCTGCCGTGCAGTTCCTCCCACAGGTCGCTGACCAGATCGCGGCGGGAGCACTTGCTTGGCGAAATGCCCACAAGATGATCGTAGGTAGCGTTCGGGGCGCAGAAATGTCCGGAGTTCTGGCCCAATGTGATGAAGATGTACTTCGCGTTCAGTTCGCGCAGTTGCCGGCCCAGTCCGGGAACGTCAAAGGCGTCCACGCGCTGATTCCACATCTCCGCGGTAATGTCCGCGCCGCCGCTGCTGCTGGCCTCGGCGGCAAGGAAGTGCGTGAAAACGCCCCATTTCGCGTCGAGAAACCAATCGGTATTCGATCTTGTCATCAGAAACTCCTGGTCATGAAGGTTGCAAAACGTATGTCTTTCCCGCGGTGGTGGGGAAACTGAAAATGCCATGGGAGTGGCGTTGCACGGGAATGGTCCGTCCAGCACAGCGAACGTGCAAACCAGCCCGGGAACCGATTCCGGACATGCGGCAAATCTGGCCTTGGTCGCTGCGAATCCGCACCTGCTGGGCGCGGTGTGCTGACCATGTGATGTCAATCTCGAACGCGCCGCGGGCTTGCAGTCCTCGCACCTGGCCTTGGTCCCAGACCTTGGGCAAGGCCGGCAGGATGCGGATCACCCCGCCCTGCGACTGGAGCAGCATCTCGGCCACGGCGGCGGCGGCACCGAAGATCGCATCAATCATGAACGCCCGGTCACCCAGCGGCCAATAGAGGGTCAGGCCCTGGAACCGCCAGTCATTGTGAATGGTCAGCAGGTTGCCCATCATGGAACATTTGGCCAACTGCGTCAGACATCGCAGCGCCTGATCGCCTTCACCCAAGCGGGCATGGAGCAGGGCCAGGTAGGGATAGCTCCAGCCGGCGTTGCTGGCGTAGCCGCAGGCTTCCCGTGCGTGCACAGCCTTGGCGGCAGCTTCGAACAGCTTGGGTGTCTGCTCGCGCGAAAATGCCTCGCCGGGGAACAGCGGATACAGGTGCGCGTAGTGACGATAATCCTGATTGTCCAGGTTTTCCGGCCGTTCCCACTCCTTGAGCATCCCGTCCTTATCCACGGGCCAGTCGGGCAGGTGCGCAAGGATGTCCCGCCACACGGCCTGGTGGGCGGTGTCCTTGCGCAGCAAAGTGGAAGCGGCCAGCAGGTTTTCCATCAGTTCCCGCACGAGCGCGATATCCATCGTGGCGTTGATGGTCATCATCTTGGTCTGATCCCACTGGCCGCGCTCGGCGGGCGTGTTCTCCGGCGATAGCGAGGGGATCACCATATACCGCCCATCATCGTCCTTGACGAGGAAATCCTCATAAAACGCGGCGGCTTCCTTCATGAAGGGGTAGGCTTCCCGGGCCAGGAAATGACGATCCAGCGTGTACTGGTAATGTTGCCAGAAATGTTGGGCAAGCCAGGCGGCGGCCCCGGTCCACGCCACCCACGGCCCGGGCAGCATCTTGCCTCCACCCGCACAGGCCATCGGCAACACAATCCCCCGACAACCCCAGATTTTCCGGGCGTTTTCCCGGCCATCAGGGATCAGGCTCGCAATCCAGCGAAACAACGGGCGCGTGGAGGAACTGAGGTGGCAAGTCTCGGCCAGCCAGTAATTCATCTGCACGTTCATGTCCAGGTGCCAGTCGCTCTGCCAGGGCGGATGGAGCTGGTTGTTCCAGATGCCCTGCAGGTGTGGCGGCAGGCTTCCCGTGCGGCTGGAGGCCATCAAAAGGTAGCGGCCCATATCGAACATGCGTTCAAACAATTCCGTGGTCGGCTGCCCAAGGAACGCATCGTGGACCATCCGATCGGTGGTTTTCGCTTCGCAGGTCGTTGACGTGGGTTGCAAATGCAATGCGACGCGCTGGAACATGAGCTGGTGTTCAGCGACATGGGCCTGGCGAAGGTCTGATTCCTGCCGGGGAATCTTCACCGTGCGGATCGCAGGTTCCCCCGACACGTGGATTTTCACGTGGATGGTCACCTGGTCGCACGCGGTCAGTTCCAGCAGCGGCGCTTCCCGGCTTGCGCGTATGGAACCGCCGCGTCCGACCGCTGTAGCTTCGATCTTGAATGTGCTGCCATGCTGGATTTTTCCCTGGCCGGTGACCGTTCGGCCGGCGGCGCGGTAACGGAAATCGGTGTCCGCCGAATAGTGCCGTTCCAG
>JADLAP010000137.1 GCA_020848195.1 Phycisphaeraceae bacterium | reverse complement strand
CGCGGGTGGCGGGGCTGATGCGTTTTTCCGCGTCCTGGCCGTTGATGACGTAACTGACCACGGCTCTGGAAACATTGGCCTGACGGGCGATTTCCTTGAGGGTGATCATGGTGAAGGCCATGGTAACACTGCAAGATTACATATGCAAGCATATTTTGATCGAAACCGCTCCCGGCTGTGCGTAACCCGAGATCGGGTGAGAAACAGGAGCCGTGCCGCCTCGATGCGATGTCGCCGGTCAGGATTGCGGGGTCATGAGGGCGTAGCCGAGGTTTTCCCCCGCCGGGTTGACGCTGGTGAACATCGTGGCGCGGCGGTAGGTGTTCGGGTCCACGCTGCCGGTGAGGACGATTTCGAGATAGAACGTCTCCGGCGTCGTCGGGGTCTTCAGCCACCAGGCCAGCGGAATCAGGGCGGCGGAGGTGTAGCCGTCCTGGCAGGGCCATGTGGCGTATTGTGCTTGAGGCGTTGTCTTGAACTCATACGCGTGGCTGTTGTTCTGCGGGAGCATCGAGAAGACCTGCGCGGGCAGGTTGCCGACGGCAGGCACGCAGAAGAGCTGGTTGATGCGATCGGCCGGCGAGGCGACGCCGAACACTTCCATGCACGAGCCGTCCCACTTCAGCGGCGTCTGATTCATGATCAGGTCGCTGACTTTGGACGAGATGGCCAGATGACCATCGGCGACGGCGAATTTGACATAGGCGATGCCCTGGCCGTTTTCAAGGACGATGGCGCGGGCGGGGATGTCTCGCATGGCTGCGGCAAGGTCGTTGAGGGCGGGCAGCTTGGGCAGGCGGGGAATGATGATCGCTTCACGGCTGGGCAGGGGGTACTGGAGTTTACGGATATCGCCGAGGCGCTGGAGTGCGATGCTGGCGCGGACGTCCGTCGCTGCGGCGGGCCGGATCGTGAAGGTATGTTCCGTGACGATTCGCGCGGCGGGCGCCAGGTCGTAGCTGATGCGGGCAGGGCCTTGGATATCGGCAAAGCCTGCCGGTTCGATGGACAGATCGATCTCGCCGCGAACCGGTTCGCTCAGGCGATTGTGGAGCGTGATGCGGAAGCAACCCTGGCGGGCCGCGGCATCGCCGTGGGTGGGGGCTTTGACGATGGCGACGGAAGGCCGGGCGAAGCGGGGGGGCGCGGTGTCGGGCTTGCCCCGCGTGGCGTTGATCGCCGGACCCAGCTCGCGCAGCACCGCCATGGCGTCCGGATGAATGTGGCCTTCCTTCGTGGGGCAGGCATCCCACGTCACCACGCCGCCGTGGTTGGTGAACGCCAGTGTGTGGTTGATGGCCTGCCCGGCGGTGAAGCGGATCGGTGTCTGCATCCAGAATTTGCCGAGAAACGTGAGAATATGGAACTGAGCCTGCTTGTCCCACCGGCCCGGCGAATCGACTTCACTCAGCTCGTTGACTTCGCCGGCTGTGTAGTCTTCCTCTTCGTCCACCGTGTAGGGCGGATACTTCACGCCGGGGTTCCAGCCGACGATCGAATCCGGGTTGCCCGCCCGCACCGCCGCGGCGAAGCTCTTGAAGTTCGGCTCTTCCGCATGACGGTACATGTCGTCGTTGTAGTAGCAGCCGTCGAACCACCAGCCGTGGACTTTCCTGCCCCATCGCAGCGACCATTCGCGGATCACCGATTCCCAGCATCGTTGGAAGTGGGCGCAGCGTCCGCCCTTGGTCCACTGCATCTTTTCCACGGCCGCGGCTTCGTGCTCCGGAGCGCCGGCCGGCAGGTAAACCATCAGACGAATCCCGCGCGGCGCCAGCACGTCGTACAGGTCCGCGATCAGATCACGCCGCGAACATTTGCTCGGTGTGATGCCGGTGATCTTGTCGTATGTCGCGTTCGGCGAGCAGTGGTGGCCGGAGTTCTGCCCAATGGTCAGCACGAAATACGGCGCGCGGACTTCCTCAAGCTGCCGGGCCAGACCAGTGACGTCGAATGCGTCGATTCGCTTGTTCCACGCCTCGGCGGACACCCCCGGATGTTCCAGATAGTGCATGAACACGCCCCACTTGGCGGCGTGGAACCAATCGGTTCGTGATTGTCGCATGTGGATGCTCCCATCAAGGATGGGGGAGCATGATAACAAGTTTCATCACGCGCTGATTGCCGGCGTCCGCGACCACCGCCCTGTCCCCGGCCAGGCTCACGAGCGTCGGTTGGTTCAGATGCCAGAGGTCGTCGCCAGGCTGATCGGTCTGGCCGAACTGCGCGATGAGGCCTCGCGTGGCCAGGTCGAACAGCAGCACGCGATGGCGGTCGGTGTCCGCCACGAGCAGGCGGCCGGCGTCGAGACACATCCGCAGCCGCGTGCCGAAGCGGGACTGGTCGTCCGTACCCCATTGATGGAGTCGCCAGGCCAGCGCGTAGCCGTCGTCGGTCGGGCGCAGGCACACGATCTGCTTTTCCGCCGCCACGAGCAGATTGTCGCCGGGCAGCCAGGCCAGATCGGTGGCGGTCTGGAACTGGGCTTCCAGGCCGGCGTCCACGAAGTCCAGCGTCTTCCATCGCTCATTGTCCAGTGTCAGGCCCGGCCGCCAGATTTTCGTCCGCCAGATTCTTCGCGTGTCGGCATCGCTGACGTACAGCCAACCCGTTCCGTCCGCCGTCGGGTCTTTCACCGTCAAGCCCACCGGTGATTTCAGTGGCGTGTCATCGGCAAGCCGCGTCGCCTCATGACGCGCCATGTCCTTCCATGTGTTCGCTATCGGCGTCGTCGGCTTGCCCGGTCCGCCTTCCGCCGACAGGCTCAGACCCATGTCGCCGCGCCGGGTCAGAGGTGTGATGGCTGAGTGCAATTCCGCCTTGCGAGGCAGCGCGTCGGCGGCATCCTCGAATCGCCACCACAACTGGCACGTCTGCGATCCCACCGTCACCTCGCCTTCCGAGGTCAGCCACAGACTTGTGATCGTCGGCAGACATCCGATGCGACGGAACCAGTCCACCCGCTTTGTCGTGCTCAGCCAGTGGCCCAGGTAGATCGTCCCTTTCGCCTGTCCCGCGCAGGCCAGCACGCCTGTGAGTTTGTTCGTCCCATCGCCCAGGTCGGTGATCTGATTGACGAGAACCCATTCGTGCCGCCACTGCTCCAGCGTGCCGGGATCGGGATCGCCTTCGGGCGAGAGCCGCGTGGTGAAGCCGTGCCATGTGGCGTCCCACAACGCGCCGCCGGCCCAGAATAGTCGTCCGCTGTAGCGCACGGGAACCATCGACTTGGTCAGGTCGGCGCAGACGAAGGGAAACGCATCGCTGACCTTTTGACCTTGCGGCGTCAGGGCCGTGACACCGAGAAACGGATTCGACGCGGCGCTTTGCGAATCGGGAAACAGCCGGCCTCCGACGTAAATGCGCGATTGCACGGGATTGACCGCGATGCCGCATGCCGCGTCGCCCGGCACGGCCATCGCATGTTCCCACTTGTCTTCACCCGGCTTCCAGCGGTCCACCTGCAGCACGCCATCGCCGGTGGCCACGGCATACAGCCAGCCATCCAGCGGCAGCGAAGCCAGACGGTACAGCGGAAGATTCGCCAGCTTCACCGTCGCATGAGGTTCGCCTGGCGCATGAGCGAACATCGCCCGCTGCTGATTGGGCAGCCGGCCCATGAAATACAGCGAATCACCGAGGAAAACAAGGTTTTCCGATTCCACCCAACTGCCCGCAGGCTCAAGCGGTATCGTCTCGATCAGGCTGCCATTGAGCGAGGCGCGGTGAATGTTGCCGCCTGCGCCGAACCAGAGCGTGTCGTCGCGGTCCGCCGCCACGCCGGAGCAGCCCTTGCCGAAGGTGTCGGGGTCCACGCGCAACAGCGTTGGCCCTGACTGGCCGCTGTTGCCCAGGACGCCGATCGGCACAAGCTGCTCGGCCGGCGCGGCGACGGATATCGCCATCGTCCATGCGAACATCCAGACTGCGATGTTCACTTGGTCACCTCCACCGTGCCCCACTCCGCCGGCTGGAGGCGAGACTCGGTCGGCAGATCACCCACAACACCGGTCTGGCGGTTGAAGTAGTACGAACGCACCGCGATGTGATTGCCGCCCTGGTCGGAGAAGAGCACGCCGACGTCGCCGCGGGGGTTCACGCCCGTCGCGGGAACGAAGCCAATGTCCTTCAGCGGAACCCAAGCGGTCAGCACGTAGCCGTCGCCGCTGCGTGTCACCTGCACCTTGGCGCTGGTCAGTTGCACCACGCGCTCGAACACCTCCGATGTGGTGGCGGAACTGAACGCCCGGCTGGCCTTTTCCTCGCCCGGTCGGACGACGGATTCGTACATCACCGCCACCGGCTGGCCTTCCAGCGAGCTGAAGAGGATGCGCATGTCGCCCGGAGCGGGTTTCGTCCGCGCGGCATCCGCCTTGGCGTCCGCGGCCAGCATGATCTCGCACGTGTCGCCGGTCTTGAACAGCGTGCCCCAGTCCTTGCCGCCGTTGGCCATCGGCGAGCTGTCGCGGACCTGGTAGATCGCGTACAAGTTGCTCGCGTCATAGGCCAGCGCGACTTTCGCTTCGCGCCCGGCTGCGGCATCCCACTGCGTCGCACGGCTCATATCCCATGCCGCGGCGTTGTGCGGATTGAAGCCGTCGGCAACCTTTGACATCACGATGTTCGCCTTGGTTCCGCCGGCCTTCGCCGCCAGTTGCGCCGCGGACCGGCTCTTGCCCGCATCGTCCGCGCTCAGCGAGAGCGTAGCCTCGCTCTTGTGCAGCGTGTCCATGCCGGTGACTTCCCAGATGCGGGCGTCGGTGTCCCCGCCGATGGCGTAATACTTGCCGTTGTCCTTGTTGCGAAACAGGTAGCCGTTGAAGTTTTCCATCAGGATGACATCGTGACCGAGCTTAGGCCCGGTGCGGCTGTCCTTGCACAGGCCGGCGACGTACAGGCCGTCGCTGTCGAGGATGAAGTACTGGCCGAAGTAGGCATTGAGGAAGAGGAATCCCATGCCGTTGTCGCCATGAACGAAGCTTCGCCACAGTCCCGGCGCGGGGAGGTCGCCGGTCAGAGGCAGCGGCGCGTTGAGGCCGTCGTACGCCCGGCCGTAGCGCCAGATCACGTCGCCGGCCATCGTGCGCTTTTCCAGAATCGCCTTGCCCCCCGCGCCGCTGAAGGCGTTGGCCGCACCGACGTAGAGCGACTGGCCGTCCGTCACGACCACGTTGGAACTGGCCTTGCCCACGTCGAACACCGGCTCGACCTCGGTGAATGGAACATAGATCGGCACTTCGCCTTTCCATTCCTTGACACGCAGCGCGAGGATTTTGTTGTTGCCGCTCATCGTCCAGAACGTCAGGTCGTCATCCACATGGTTGCCCCAGTAGTATCCCCATCTGGATTTGACCTTCGTCTCGCTGACGTTCGTGAACGTCCATTCCTCATCCTGCACCAGCCGGTCGCCGTTGAGGTCGTGCCACTGGTACATCATGTTGCGGACGTTGGACCACTGCTGACGGGCGGATTCGGGCAGATCGCGGGTCCAGAATCCATTGGTGGGCGTATGGTCCAGCGGTCCCCACGCCGCCACGGGTTCGGCCAGCGGTACGCCGTCCTTCTCCGTCACGAGATAGATCACCGACCCGCCGCGATCCATGCTGCACGCATACGTCCGGCCCTGATGGTGTCGGAACAGGTAATAGTATCTGTCGGGTCGGAACTGCTTGCCCTTGGTCTCCCGCGATAACGTACATACGGGCTTCACCGTTCCCGTTTCATAGTTCACATCGAAAACGGTGTTATGGACGTTGACGAGATTGGGTTTCAGGTTATCAACCGAAGCTGGCGCGGAGTAGGTGCAGGGTCCAAAGTATTCACGGATGAAAGCGCCGTCGGTTTTCCATGTACTGACGCGCAGCGGCGCAAGGTCATACTCACAGACCCAGAGCTTGTTCTCGCGGTCAATGGCCAAGCCCGCGGGTTCCAACATGCCCTGCGCATCGAACTTGCCGACCCACGGCCTGCCTCCGGGCTTGCCGATCGTCCGCACCAGCTTGCCCGTGACATCATAAACCTTGACCTGCATCGCATCGCCGCAGTCGCTGACATAGAGCAGGCCGTCCGGGCCGACGGTCAGGCCCCACGGCGACGACAGCGAGTCCTTGACCACAGGCTCCGTCTTGCCACCGGCCAGCAGTTTAACGATGCCCTTGCCGCTGACGGCGTAGATCGTGCCGTCCTTCGCCGCACCTACGCCGACGGGATGCGTCAGGCTCCATGAGGTTTTCGCTTCGCCGGTGCTCAGGTCGAAGGAATCAACCTTGTTTTCCAGGTATTTGGCTACATAGGCGACGTCGTTGTGGACTGCCAGGCCGATGGCATTGCGGGCCAGTTCCTGCGGGCCGAAGTCGTGCGTCGGGAGTTTCTCCCAGGTTCGTTTGAAGTTGGAATTATCCCGCGGAATGTAGGAACCAAAGTCGCCGTTGAAGGTTGAGAGACATTTGAACGTGAAATCCGGCAGCATCAGGCTGTCCGACCACTGGCCGACATAGAGACATCGCTTGCCGAAGTCGAAGTTGACGGGTTTGCCGTTGGTCGCGTCGCAGCGCACGATGGCGGGGTTGCACATACGGGCTTCGGTGGCGGAACCGGTTTGGCCGTACATGTAGCCGTCCTGCAGCACGTAGACATGCTTGCCATCGGAGGCCACGGCATAGAAGCCGAAGCCTGCGTCCATGCTGCTGGCGTTGCCCGCCCAAAGTCTCTGGCCGTCGGGCCGGCAGGCGATCAGGCAGGGGCCGGTTTCGCTCATGCCCCAGAGGAGATAGACGTGCTTGTCGTCCGCGGCGACGCCGATGGGCGGGGCATGGTCGCCGCCCCAGCCGCCCGTGCCGTCGTCGGTGAACCAGGACGGATTGCCGCCGTTGTGGAGCGAGGCGACCCATTTCTGGCCCATGCCCCGGTTGGTCAATGTTTTGACCTGATATTCCCCGGCCGGCAGCGGTTTGCCGTCGTCGTCACAGCCGTCCCACGCGAGCGTGAGCTTCGCGCCGTCGCGGGCGGTGATCTTCACGCCGTACATCGCCTGGTCCATGACCTGGGCCGGCGCACCGGCCAGCAGCGTCCGCACCATCACACCCTTCGCGTCGTATGCCGCCGCGCTGACCGTGGTCGCCTGCTCGTCCGGCAAGGTCAGCATCGCGGTCAGCGGGAGCGCCTGTTCCGCTTCCGTCTGGGGTTTGGCCCGCGGCGCGAGATTGCCTTTCTCCAGAAACTCCGCCCGGCCCCACATCGCGGAGTTGGCGTAGGCGAAACCCGCTTCCCGGATCACATCATTGAAAAATACCGCATGTTTGTGGCCCGTGGCGTCGCCCCAGAGCGGCTGCACATTCAAGGCGATCCGTTCGCCCGCCTTCGGCGCGCGCGGAGCGTTGAGATGTTTCCATGGAATCCTTGCTTCCAGCGTCCAACCCTGGCCGTCCGCGTCCGGCTTGCACTTCATGCCGGAGTCGCTGCCAAGGTGGAATCGCCACACCTGGTCGTTGTCGTCCGCGCCTTCCCCGATGGCCACGACAGGCTCGTTGCGGTCGGCGAAGTTCCACATGATCACGTCATTAACGGTGGGCTTGTCGAACTTCCCGCCCGGCAGCGGATACGTCTCATCCGGATCGCTGCACAGGTGCATCTGCAGGCAATCGCCCGCCCAGCCCATCGCGCCTTCGATCTTCGGATCGTGCCGATTGTTCATCGGCGTGTCGTCCACGAAGTGCGCGCCGACATACAACGCTTCGGCGTCGTACATCATGGCGATGCGGACGGAAAACTTCGGTCTGAGCTTCTCATCCAGAGCCGGATTGATCGAACCCGTCAGATCCCACTCCTTCAGGTCGCCGTCGATGACGACGCCCTTGGGCGTGGGAACCACCTGAATGTGATCCACGCGGATCTGCTGGGCCAGAGCCTGCACACCGAGAACCAACATCAATACGATCGTCATGATTTTGGACTTGCACATACGTCTCTATTCCTGTGATCAAGAAAACACGTTGGCACGTTGATGAAATTACTTACCCGCGCGCGGCACGCGCCAGGCGCGGATGCGGGTCAGCATGGCGTCATCGGCCAGCACGAAACGGATTTCCGTGATCTTTTTGCCTGCGTTGCTGGCGGGAATATGCACGGGACGGAAGAAATTGTCCGTACGAAGCCAGTTTGCCTTGCCATCTTCATCCACCGCTTCGATGATCAGCGATTCGGTGCGAGGGTAGCTGCCTTCGATGGCCAGCAGAATGTCGTGCGTGCCCTGGGCGACCATGGCGAGATTGCCGCCGAGCTGGCCGCGCTCGAAGCCGTTCTTGTCCAGTTTGATCATTTTGACGCAGGAGATGGGGCCTTCGTTCTTGCCCACCGCCATGCCCGAAGCGCGAGCGCCGTCTGTCCCTGGAGCGCGCACTTTCTTCACGCCCCAGTAGTCGCCCATGCCGGAGGGATACGGGAAGTTGATCCGCTCGGCATTCTCCAGAACCACCTCATAGCAGAACCGCGAGAAATCCTCGTCGAACAGCGGGATGCCCGGCTGGTCGTTCGTGAATGACAACTCCAGCACCGCGCCATCGCCGGCTTCGAGCGCCACCGCGGCGCAGCGCAGATTGTCCGGATCGTTGACGCTGGGCGTCACGGCAACATCCTGGCCGGTGCAAAGATTCTTCGCGCCGCTGACGTTGGGGTTCAGCAGAACGGTCAGCGTCTGCTTCGCGGCGGTGTCATGATTGACCACGACAACGTACCGCTTCTCCGGCTTCGCCGGCGACTCAAACGTGCCGACCGCGGCCGGGGCGTTTGCGAATGCGACGGGAAATGCCGCGGGTTTCCATGACGACACCAGCGCATCCAATTTCTCCAACTCGGCGAAAGCTTCGCCCATGGCCTTGCTCTGCCGGGTCGGCCCGCCGTTCTTCTGCAACAACATCGGGGCTTCGCCGGTGTCCACGCGTTCCTTGGTGAGCGGATACGTCGACTGGTTCTTGAGCGATTCGACAGTTTTCGCCTGGTGTTCACCCCATTTCTTTTCAGCTTCCGTCATGTCGGCCTTGTCCGGTCGCCAGTCGGGAAGATAGGGCATCAGCAGAAAAAACAGCACGCCGCGACATCCGCCTCGCACGGCTTCCCAAATCTGAAACTTGATCTCGGCTGGCGTGGGCATCCGGTTGGCCCACGCGGAACCGGCTTCGATGATCAGATGGCCTTTGTCGTTGACCCAGGTCACGCCGTCGGCTGCGGCGTACGCCTGTGGCATCGCCCAGCCTGGCTTGCCCGATTTCACGGACATGTCGCCCAAGCCTTTGATCAGTTGTGTGTAGTAGAAGACCGACCGTTCCGGCGTGTTGGGGGAATGAGTCCAGTTTGGACCACCGAACACATACATGTCGGCACAGAGTATGGGAAACCCCGTCCGGTAGGCGAACACCGACGTCTGCGGGGGCATGGAGACCACCATGCCCGGCCGGGTCGGGTCGAGCCTGGCGAGCAACTGCCGGTAATGCTCCAACTGCGGCGCAGCCGACATCGGAGGCTCGTCCCACAACACGTAGCCGGCGCACGCGGGTTTGCTCCCAAACGCATCCACGATCTGTTTGGCTCGCTGCGCTATCACATCCTCCGAGACCATCGGCCCCAACAGGCTGGAGTACAGGCCAGCCACGTCGCACAGCACGCCCAGGCCGTGACGCCCGGCAATGTCCAGTGTTTCCACCTGGTCCTCCAGGCCGCCGCTGTTGAGCCAGAGCAGGTTGCAGTGATAGGTTTTCGTCAGGTCGCGGAAGAGCTGATCCTTGAATGCCGGAACGTCTTTCCCCGCCGCGGCAGCGTTGACTCCCATGGCGTTGCCGTAGTAGACGCCTCGGACGAAAGTCTTTTCCAGGGAAGTCTGCGCCATTGCCGTCGCAGGCCAGCTTCCAAGGATTGCCAACAAGATGCCGCACATACCAAGTATTCGCATACTCTGTCTGCCTTCCATAGGTTGGAAAAAAGGAGTTCCGATGATTCGTTTGTACGAGCCGCGACCGTCAGGGAGCGGACGGTTTGCGGCCGCCAGGGATGCTGGTGAATGCGTTGCACCCCCTTGTCTGGAGGTGGTCCGCTCCCTTCCGGTCGCGGCTCGCCATACCTCATGATCTACATTCGCTCGCCATGGCCGCGCCATGCGGCATAGCCTTCAGGCCTGCGGATGGTCAGGACGAATACAGGCGGGGATGCGTTGGGGAGTATGGGCTTACTGCCAGTCGCCTTTGTTAAGCAACTGATTGAGGTAGATTTCGCTGGTGACACGTTGCGCGTGGCCGTCCATGAAGCCCCCATTGACGGAGTTCGTATGGAGGAAGTTGTAGCCGGCGTAGGGACTGGCGACGTACCAGCCGATACTGCCGCCGAAGTAGTATTCATCGTAACCGTTGGGCCAGTCCGCGCACCAGACCAGCAGATCCTTGGACGGTTTCCTCAGTTCATCCATGCGCCAGAAATGCGGGCCTTCAGTGGAGAAACTGGTTTCCGTCCAGAGCCGGTAGCCGGTGTACTTGTTCCAAAGATAGCTGCGGTTGTAGGGCTTGGTTCCCGCAAGATCCCAGGTAATGCTGTATGCGTAGTAGTCCGTTCCAGGTTGGGTGGTGCGGTCGGAAGCGCAGCCGAGGATGCCCGTGCCGGGGTCAATGTAGCGTGTCCGCCAGAACATGGCCCATGCGCCCCACATGTTCTGTCCCGCCGGGTTGGTCCATGCGTCCCTGGCTGGTGGAATAAAGCCCTTGCTCAGATCGGTCATGTAGGCGTTGGTCGCCAGCAGCAGTTGGCGGATGTTGGACATGCAGGACACCGCCTCCCCGGCCGCGCGGGCTTTGGTCAGGGCGGGCAGCAGAATGGCGATTAGCAGCGCAATGATGGAAATCACGACAAGAAGCTCGATCAGCGTGAAGCCGCGGCGATTCGTGGCCGGCCGCTCGTTCGCGCGATCCTCCGGCATCGAACACTTCACAGGCATCCCGTTTCGTTTCATGATGCAGCTCCTTTTGCGGATCAAAGCCATCTCGATTTATCGACGTATATCAACGCGACAGTTAGTCCCGGTTATTCCGGACGAACCCGGATTCCATTCCGGTTGACCGAACAAGGTGCGGGGCAAGCCGCATACATTCGCAGATTTCGCCCTGAAACTGCCTCTGCACCTGCCGGATGATGGCCCGCGCCGTCTCGGCGACGTCGATGACCACATGGCCGACGGGAATCGGCAAAAAGGCTTCGACGTTCGATAACTTCAGCGCCACCAGCTTCAGATCGCGGGGCACCCGAACCTGGCGTTCCAGTATCGCCATCACGGCGCCCTGGGCCATCACGTTGTCCGTCACCACGACCGCTTCAGGATGTTCGGACTCGTCCCACAGGCGATGGAACGATTCGTAGCCATGGCGCTCAAACGCAAGGGTCGGCATGAAGGGAATGTCGTCGCCGCGGGAGTGTTGGATCCATGGCGTTCGGACTTCAATTCCGAACCGATCCGCCTTGTGAAAGAACGCGCGGTAGAACTCCCATCCGTATGGTTTGTCCGTCGGATTGACCGGTGGTGCCCATAAACCGGTGATGATGCCCACAGACCGACAGCCTATTTCATGCACACACTGGACATACGCTTCGGCCATGCTCGTACTGTCAATGTGGACCGAAACAGATTCTTTTTCCGCACCGAACATGGAAAAGGGAATCGCCAGCCGCTTGACCCAATCCAACGTCGGCTGCGAAACCTCCGCCAGAATCAGGCCCTGAATCCGCCGCTCGCGCACCGCCTGTTCCAGCTCCGGCCAGGGCGTGCCCAACATGGCCTGCGGACGGGAATCGATCCAGACGTCCGGATGAATGCCCTGCCGCGCCAGCTCCTTCTGCAATTCCTTGAGCAACGCATTGGACATGCTGCCGCCCAGATAGGACATCCGGTCGCCGATCATGTAGATGCCGACGCGCGTCAGTTGCTGCTCCCGCCGGCGGACAAACGTGCCCACCCGCGGCACCCGCATGAGCAGCCCCTCGCGCACCAGCGGCACCAGAGCCAGATGCACCGTGCGCAGATCCGTGCTCCACGTCCGCGCCAGCACGTGCGTGGAAGGCAGCCGCTCGCCGGGCGTCAGATCGCCGGATTCCACCAGTCGGCGCACATGCTTGCGAATCTGCCCTTGCACCGGGCTGTGCGATTTGAATTCGAGTTGTTCGAGTCGGTGGTTCATGGGGAGACCTGTTTAATCTGTTGTAAGTATACAGATTCAACAGGAGAATGCCAAATCAATTTGTAAATACAGAACACATAGACGGATAGGACTTGCCTGCCCCGTGCCCCGTCTGTGGGGGGCTACTGCTTTGTCACATCTTGATTTTGGGATAGACGCTTGCGAGTTTGGTTCGGGCGTCGTCACTCTTCATCTGCCAATCGACGCCTTTTTGTCGGCTGTTGACCTCGTTTGGGCTCGTTGCGAAACGTTCATGTTCCCAACGTAAGGCTTAAAACCTGAGTTGTACAGCTGGAATTTCAACAAAATACGAAATTCGTGTCGCGGCCGGCGCGAGATTTTTCAAAGTGCGTTTTCGGCGGTTTTTGATTCATGGGATGACCACGCCCGCGTAGCCGACGACGCTGTCCTGGTCCCCGCCGGCCATGCCGCTGTGGGAATAGTCGATCAGGCGCGGCGCGAGCGCCGGCGTCTTGTGCTCGAGCGCCCGCATCACCGCCACCGCGGGCCTCATGCCGCACATGCTGATCTCATGCCGCAGGCAGACGTCGTACAACGCTTTCGGATCGCCACTGGTCATGGCGTCCAGGGCGAGCCGGTCGCGCCGTTCCGTCTCCGCGGCCTCGGCGAAGTGGTTCATGTCGCTGGAGATCACCAGCAGCACGTCGTCCCGCTGCGCCGTCACCTTCGCCAGCGCGGCGGCGATCACTTCCGTCTGTTCGTAATTGCTGTGGCCGATCACCATCGGGACCACGCGGATCGCGGGATTGGCGTGATGCAGGAACGGCAGCAGCACTTCGACGCCATGCTCCATCCGGTGCGCCTCCGGCTCGCAGCGAAGTTGGGGAATCTCGCCGAGGAGTTGCTCGATCAGGTTCGTGGCGATGGGAATCTCCGCGCCGGGGATGGCCCAGAGCAGATGCGGCGAGACGGACCAGTTGGCGCCGTGGGCTGTGTGCTTGGGGCCGAGGATGATCAGCGTATCGGGGACCACGGCATGGGCGAGCGTGCGGGCGAGAGTTCGGCCGCAGTAGCGCCAGCCGGCGTGGGGGAGCATGATGGCGCGGCACGTCTGACGCCGCGTTTCGCCGGCGCTCTGGAGCAACGATTCCACCATGTTTTTCACGGCTTTCGGCTCGGCGGGATAGAACTGTCCCGCGCGGGCTGGCTCACGCTTGGCCAATGCGCCCGGACGATGCGCCAGGTCGTGGGCCATGAGCTGGAACGCGGTCAGCCGCGGCTTGGGTTCGTTCTGTTCAAACGCCATCTGCCAGTTCCTTCGCGTCAGGTTCGCCTGCGCCAGCGCGTCGTCCACGGGGTCCGCCTGTTGTCGCGTGGGCCAGCGCAGGGTCCAGCCGGCGTCGTGCTCGACAAGGATCACGTGGCCGGCGAGCAGGGCGTGGCGCTGCGGCGCATCCGTCGCGGTCAGACGGGTCGCCTGGTCCATGAGGATCATGCGTGCGATGGCGATGGGGCCGAGGTTCTTCCGCTGGGCGAGCGATCGCAGGGATTGCGCAGCCCGAAGCACAAGGTCCGTCGCGCTCAATCCCGCGCCCAGCGCGGAGGCCGACAGATCGCCGCCCGCCATCAGGTGTACGCCCAGTTCCTCCGGCCTCGCCGCGTCCAACGCTTCATCCCCGGTCGCAGGCGGAACGTCTTGACCTTCCACCACCGCCTGTGCCCGCTGCATCAGCATGTGCAGCCGCATCGGCGACAGCGACGCGAACAGAAACTCCTGCCACGGCGCGGGATCGACAAACAATCGCGTCTGGAACGTCATCACCCGAGCCTGTGCGTCGGTGCGCCAGAGGCTCGCGTCCAGTCCCGCCTTGACGCACAGTTGCGACAGGAACGTCGGCGCATCCCAGCCGTTTTCCGTGGCCACATGAGGCAGCAGCAGGCCCCGGCCACGCGGATGCAGCAGCACCAGACCGTCGCGTCCAACCTCGATTGCCTGCGCCATCGCTTCTCCCGTGGCGTCCAGCCTCGCGGGGCTGTGCATGACGGAGATATCCATGTCGAGCCGGTCGAGTTCCTGCGGGCAGATGACGGGAAACCGGCCGTCGCCGAGGGCGGTGTCGCGCGCCACGTCGGCAAGCAATGTGCCCAGCGGCTGGTTGCCTGTGCCGCCGTTTTGTCCCCATCGGCCTCGACAGGCTCGCAGCCGTTCGCCTCGTCGCAGCGTCACAAACGCGCCAAAACAGGGTGCGTCATGCAGTTCCTTGGACATCACTTCCGGGGGCGGAGGCGATTCGCCGCGGATCGTCGCCGCCACCGACTGACGCGCGAACGCCAGCATCCGCCGGCCCTGATCGTCCGTGAAGTCCACCGTCGCCGCCGGCTGCGTTGTCGCTGTGCTGTCCCGCATCGCCTGTTCCTCCCGCCGTGTGTCCACCCGCAAAGGCACATACTGTGTCGCATCCACGATGCGCACCGGCTGACGTTTGCGACCCCACTGTTTCGCCGGGTCCATCGACGCGTCATACACCCCCGGTATCTCCGTCCCGCACTTGCGGCAACGGTTGCCGTCAAGCTCATACGCGCCAAGCTCGTACCAGTCCCGTTCGATCACGCACGTCCCGCACTGATGGCAGTACGTGCTTTCACGCTTGAGGTCGTACACATTGCCCACGTAGGCGTAACGGATGCCGCGATGGAGCGCGATCTGACGCGCGGTGATCAGCGTGTCGTGCGGCGTCGAGGCACGGTCACGCATCTTGAAGTCCGGGTGAAACGCCGTGAAGTGGATCGGCACATCCGGCCCAAGCTTCTCGACGATCCAGTCGCACATCGCCTTCGTCTCGTCCGGATGGTCGTTTTCGCCGGGAATCAGCAGCGTCGTGATCTCGAACCAGACTGGGGTTTCATGCTTGAGATACACCAGCGTGTCCAGCACCGGCTGCAGGCTCGTCTGCGTCAGCTTGCGGTAAAAGGTTTCCGTGAAGGCTTTGAGGTCCACGTTCGCCGCGTCCATCCACTGATAGAACTCCCGGCGGGAATCGGGATTCATGTACCCGGCGGTCACGGCGACGGTCTTGATGTCCGCTTGTCGCGCGAGCCTGGCGATGTCGATGGCGTACTCCGCCCAGATGACAGGGTCGTTGTAGGTGAAGGCGATGCTGCGGCATCCGTGCTGCTGGGCGGCTTGCACAATCGCCTCCGGCCCGGCCTGGCCCGCCAGTGTGTCCATCTCCCGGCTCTTGGAAATGTCCCAGTTCTGACAGAACTTGCAGCCCAGATTGCAGCCCGCCGTGCCCAGCGACAGGATCGGCGTGCCGGGAAAGAAATGGTTCAGCGGCTTCTTTTCGATCGGATCAATGCAAAACCCGCTGCTGCGGCCATACGTGGTCAGCACCAACTCGCCATCCACATTGGCGCGGACAAAGCAGAATCCCCGGCTGCCCTGCGGGATGTGACACTCGCGGGGACACAACGTACAGACGACCTTCGACGGATCGTCCGAAGCCCGATGCCACCAGCGCGTTTCAAAAGCGGTCGTGGAGCCGACCATGGCAACATTGTACGCCCCCGGAAGTTGCGAGGTATTCCGTGGTCTCCATCAGTGCAGCAGCCACTGCCCCGCGATCGCCAATGCGGCGACGACGATCCACGGCGGACATTTCCAGGCGGCAAGCAGGCCGAAGGCGAGGATCGCGGCGGCAACGTCGCGGGCGTTGTGGGCGCCTTCCACGATGACCGGATTGTACAGGGCCGCCAGCAGGACGCCGACCACCGCAGCGTTGGCGCCGCGTATGGCGGACTGTGCCCAGGCCTTGCTTCGCAGTGTGTGCCAGAAGGGCAGCGCCCCGCCGATCAGCAGCCACGCGGGCAGAAAGATCACCAGCACGCAGCCGAGGCCTGAAAGCCATGCGTAGCGGCCCGGATGCATCACCGCGCCGAGGTAGCCGCAGAAGGTGAACAGAGGACCGGGAACCGCCTGGGCAGCGCCATAGCCGGCGAGAAACTGGTCGTCCGTCACCCAGCCGGGCGGCACAACCTCCGCGCGAAGCAGGGGCAGCAGCACATGACCGCCGCCGAAAACCAGCGAACCGCTGCGGTAAAACGCATCGAACACCGCCAGCGGCTGGGAATGGGTCCGCCGGGCCGCAAGCGGACTGATGATGAGCAGGATCAGGAACACCGCCAGCGCGACGGCCGCCCAGCGATGCGATCGCCAAGGAGAAGGTTCGGGCTTCATGATGATTGCGGTCGGGTTGCGGCACAACCTCATGCCCACAATCGCGCCAATCATGATGACCATGATCTGTCCAAGAGCGCCGGGAACCGCGAGCATGGTCGCCGCCGCCGCCAGGGCCATGGACAACCGCAGGCGATCGGGACAAAGGCTGCGTCCCATGCCCCAGACGGCCTGGGCCACCACCGCCACGGCCGCGAGTTTCAGACCATGCAGCCAGCCGGCCTGATGCGGATCGCCCAGCAGATTCACCCCGCAGCCGAAGGCGATCATCGCCGCCGCCGACGGCAACGTGAACGCCAGCGACGCCGCGACACCGCCGAGCAATCCCGCCTGGCGCATCCCCACGGCGAACACGAACTGACTGCTCGCCGGGCCGGGCAGGAACTGGCACAGGGCGACCAGATCGCCGAAGTCGTCGTCCGTCAACCATTTTCGACGAACGACAAAGGCCTGACGGAAATAGCCCAGATGTGCAATCGGCCCGCCGAAACTCGTCAGGCCCAGCGTCAGAAACGCACGAAAGACCTCCGACGTCTTGTGCTTGCGTGTTGGTTGCTCGGTGTCGGTCATGGGCTGGGCACGGTGATCGTTTCGCCGGACGCGAAGTCGCGGTCGCCGGTGATGCAGTCGACGATGACCTGGGCCACGGCGTAGGGCGAGAGGGCGCGGTCCTTCGGAACGGCGGTTTCGGAAAAGATGCCGCGGAGCATCGGCGTTTCCACCGCGCCGGGCGCGATGGCCACCGTCTTGACGCCGAAGGCCATGCCTTCCGTCGCGGCGCAGCGGGTGTACATGTTCAGCCCCGCTTTCGCCGCGGCATAGATGGCAAAACCGGGAAACGGGCTGATGCTGGCCATGCTGGAGACATTGACGACGACGCCGGCCTTGCGCTGACGGAAGCAGGGCCACGCCGCCGCGGTCAGATGCACCACCGCGCCAAGGTTGGTTTCGATGCAGCGACGCCAGACATCCGGCGTCACCTTGTCCAGCGGCAGGTTCGGCGCGTCGCCGGCAACGTTCGCCAGCGCGTCGAGCCGGCCCCATCGCCGCATCACCTGGTCCACCACATGATGGCAGTCGGCGGGGTCGGTGACATCGGCGGGAAGCACCAGCGTGGGCGAGGTGATCGTCGCGGCAACGGTTTCGAGCTTGGACACCGTGCGACCGACGAGGGCGACAGCGTAGCCGGATTGCGCTAGCAGTTTCGCGGTCGCCAGACCGATGCCGCTGCCGGCGCCGGTGACGAGAACGGTTTTGTCGGGCATGACGCGAGCCTTTCCGAAGTTAACGATGTTGAGCCACGAGCAGGCCGTCGCGCAGGGGCAGGATGCCGGCGATCCACGCGGGATCGGTCGTGACGAGACGTGTCAGTTCGCGGATGGCGTCGGTTTCGGGATCGTGATGATTGTCGTCGAGGATTTTGCCGTGCCAGAGCATGTTGTCGACGATCAGCACGCCGCCGGGCCGGAGCTTGGCGGCGATCTCGGGCAGCGCGGCGGGATAGCCCTGCTTGTCGATGTCGCAGAAGATCAGGTCGAACGGCCCTGCCGTCCGGCGAAGCGTCTGCACGGCTTCGGCGACGTGGTAGCGGATCAGGCCGTCAAAGCCCAGGACAGCCAGATGTTGCCGGGCCATGTCGGAAAGTTTCTGATCCCACACGACATGAAAGACTTCTCCGCCGCCGCTTTCCTGAACAGCCTTGGCGAAGAAGGCGGTGGAATAACCGTAGCCGGAGCCGAGTTCAAAGACGCGGCGTGCGCCGATCAGGCGGGCGATCTGGTAGCAGGCCCATCCGCACGACGGGCCGATGATGGGAAAGCGATGTTCGGCCGCGTAGGCCTCCATGCGCATCAGCTCCGGATGGCGTGGCGGGACCAGGCCGTCGAGGTAGCCGCATAATCCTTCAGGCATGCATTCCATGTTCAACCTTTCCGGGAAACGCCGGATTGTAGCTCCCACAGCCAGGCGAAGATTCGCGGAATACACGGCTTGCGTGCGCCGCGGGCTTGACGATGGTTTGTGCACTCGATTACACTTGCGGAAATAACCGAGTGCAACATGCGTTCCGCACCACCCCGAAAAACGCCGGTCGCCGGCTCGCCCGTGACCATCTACGACATCGCGCGTCGCCTGGGCACGAGCCATTCGACGGTCAGCCGGGCGTTGCGCGACCACCCGCGGATCTCTTGTGAGATGCGTCATCGCGTGCAGCTCACTGCCCGCGAGCTGGGATATCAGCCGAACTTGCTGGCGCGCAGCCTGATCCAGGGCAAGTCGAAGACGATCGGGTTTCTGGGCTGCATGTTGCATTACGAGATAGCCGCCGCCAAGGCCGATCGTCTGGACAGGCTTTTCCGCGCCGCCGGCTACGCGCTTTATTTCAGCGGCGGCGTGGGGGAGCATCAGCCTACGATGGCCGCCGCCCGCGACCTGATCGCCCGCGGCGTGGACGGATTGCTCCTGTATGGATGCACGGGCTTTTCGCCGCGTGAACTGGCGGCGTACCGGCAGTTGTCCGTGCCGGTGGTGTTTTTCGATGGTCCGCTGGCGTCGCCCTGCCTTCAGGTTCTGCTGGACCGGGCCAGCGGCGTCGAGCAGGCCGCATTGAGACTGTTGGAGCAGGGGCATCGTCGCATCTACATGACCTTCAGCCGCGACCGCTGGCGTCAGCCGGCGGCGCGGGTTGCCGGCTTTGTCCGGGCTTGTCGGCGTTACGGCCTCACGGACACGCTCGACCGCGTCGTCCCACCGGACACGCTCATCGCCGAGGGCGGCGAGTCATCCCAGACCGATCCCGTTGAGACCGCCCTGGAAGTCTTTTTTCAGCGATATCCCGACTGCACCGCGCTCATCGTGTCCAATGATCTCTGGGCCATGGCGGCCGTGTCGGTGCTGGAGTCCCGCGGCTTGCGCGTGCCGCAGGATGTCAGCATTGTGGGGTTTGACGATGTGGAAGCCGCCCGGCGGTTTCGGCCCAGACTCAGCACCGTGCGCCAGCCGGTCGACCTGATCGTGCAGGCTGCGTTCGATCTGATGACGGAAGCGATTGAGCAGCCCGGCATGGCGCCGAAGACGATTCGCATCCCCAGCATATTCGTGGAGCGTCAGTCCACGGGGCCGGCCACCCGGCGGCGTTCAAGCTCGACGTAAGCCTCATCCCTTTTCGCAGGTGACAGTCATGACATGCGATGCCGACATTCTTGCCTTTGCCCGCCGGGAAGCCGGCGACATGCCTGTGACGTTGGAAGTCCAAGCCTCGTCCGGGGACGGTTACGACATCCAGCCCATGGGCGATGGGCATCACATCATCGGAACCAACGCCCGCGGTTGCCTGCACGGCGTGTATCACCTGCGGATGGGCCGGCCGGCGGGCAGGCATCACGCCGCATTCAGCATCCGCGGCGTCAACACATGCGAGTCCCTGTCCTCGCATACTCCCGACAAGCTGCGGCTGCTCATCGACCGCATGGGCAAGTGGCGGATGAACCGGCTGATCGTGCATACCTGCTATGGCTGGCGTCATCACCGCGACCTGATCATCGAAGAATGCGGCAAACGCGGCATCGAACTGGTGTTTTACGTCTACACGTCGATCGTGTTCCTGCCGAAGGACGCGCCTTCGCGGTGGCTGGCGAAGAATGCGGAAGGTCAGCCGTTCACGCACAAACCGGAGTGCGAAACCCGGCCATGCCTGAACGAACCGGAGGGACTCAAGGCGTTTGAAGCCGGCGCGGAACGGTTTTTCGCGCAGGACTGCGGCCCGGCGCACCACGTGCTGGCCATGACGGGCGACGGCTACAGCCATTGCCGTTGTCCCGCCTGCGCGTCGCTGTCGGCGGTGGAGCAGTGGCAGCCGCTGCTGCGACGTTTCATCGACGCCGGCCGCGCCAAAGCGCCGGAGAAAAAGCTTGAAACCATTTCCTACGTTCACCGATACCGTCCCCCGGCGGATATGAGCATCCATCGCCGGCTCGATCATCTGATGTTCGACCTGTTCCCGCGCATGATCTGGCGACCGATCGGCGCGGAACATCCGACCCTGCCCGATCACGGCGAAGTCCAGGCCGATCCCCAGTCCGCCGGCGTCCACATCAACGTGTACCTGATGGAGCGGCTGAAGGAATGGCGGGAGAAATTCCCCGGCAAACTCTATGTTTTCGATGACCTGAACCGGCACGGCACGTTTTCCTGTCCCCAGCCCTGCACGGGCGTGATGCTGGAGGACTTGAAACAGTTCCAGCGAATCGGCGTCGATGGCATGGTGTACGAAGTGCTGGTCGGCTGCGACAGCTTCATCGAGCAACTCGGCATTCTCGCCGACGCTCTGTGGTCGCCGCATGACGTGAGCTACACGCCGACGCCGGTGGAGCGGTGGCTGACGGACCACGCGCCGCCGGCGGTGCTGTTCTTCCGCAAGCCGCTTGGCTTTCCATGGGACCGGTTCGCCGATCAGTGGGAGGATGTCGTCCGCCGGCACATGGAGAACATACGCGATGCGTACGACGAGCCGACGCACGCGAACGTCAGGCGTCTTCTCGAACACATGAACGCCCATCCGGATCGGTTTCACCGCCTGAACATCGCGTTCAATTTCCTGAAGATGGCGCACAAGCTGGTGCCGATCGCCGACCTGACGGAAACGGAACGCCGGTTTTTGACCATCACGAAAATGTGGGACTACATGGAGCCGTATGACGATCCGCGACAAGCGGTGGACGCGGTGACGCAAAGTCTGCTGCGGAAGCTCTGACGAGGTCCGCCAAACGCTTTTCCGATCCCATCGGCAGCAGGCGGCCAACCATGCCGGTTCACGGTTTGGCCGGCGTTTGCGGCTGGTTGAAGCGGAACACGCGCAGGTTGTGCGCCGGCACGCTGACGTTCCATGCGCCGCTGAGTTGCACAGCCTCGCCGGATTCCATGTCCACGCCCTGTGCCAAAGTCTTCAGTTCATCGGGCAGCGAGATGGAGGCATCAACCTTCTGTCCGCTCCAGTTGGCGACGGCGACAAGGACGTCCATGCCGTCGGGCTTGCGCCAGTAGCTGAGCTTGATGCACGCCGGCTCGCAGCGCGCGCCATTTTCCCAGTACGGATGGAACGCGGCGTCGCCCATGCCGAACGGGATTTCCACCTTGTTCCAGAAGTCATACACCGTCTGAGGCGGTATGTCGGCCGGCCAGAGCAGGGTGTCGTGAAGGAAGGTGAAGGAAAGGATTTCCCGGCTATGTTCGGGCATGTTGCCGAGCCTGGGCTGGTAGCCGTACTGAGGCAGGAGGATGACGGGATTGCCGCCATAGGCGCAGAACATCGAACGAAAGTAGTGGGCGTCATACGTGCGATGCTCGTCCGTATCATCCGGGACCGCCAGGGGGCTGGCGGCGGCGCGGGTCTGCAAAAACATCTTGGTGCAGCCATAGGCTTCGGCGGGCTTGAGTTCCTCGCCGTGGAACGTCATGTCCCAGAACGACGTGATGGCGGGCATCATGGGCAGGCCGTGGCCCAGGATGTAGGGCTTTTTCGCTTCGCCGCGGTATTTTTCAAACAGACAGTACATCCGTTTGTAGAGATCGCGGGCGGCGAAAACGGAGTAGGTTCCTTCCGTGACGCCGTCCATGGTCGTGTAGGACAGGCCCAGCTCGGCGTTGAAATCCTGGGATGGCAGCGGAATGTCGCAATAGATGCCGTCCACATCCGAGCGTTTGAGCATTTCCCCGATGCCGTGGGCGAAATAGTCGGCATACGACGCGGCGCTGGATATGCGGACTTCCTCCTGCGTTTCCATGCCGACTTCATGAATCACCGGCGGCGAAAGATCCCAATCCTTTTTGAAGTAGAAATACTCTTCCAGGCGGCCGGCGTCCTTTTTCCTTTCCACCAGCATGTTGTCGGGATGCTTGCCGCCTTCGGGGATGAACGGCGTCTCCACGCGGATGAAATGGTGCGGGGTCAGATAGTATGTGCCAAGGTAGGGATAGACGCGCTGTTGCCGGCCATGGAGATACGTAAGCATATCCGTCAACACCTGCCAGCTCCGAGGCGAGGGCTTGCTGTCGGAGGAGTTCCATCCCCAGGCGTGGATCATGTTCAGATTGATCGGAGGCTGACCGTAACCCAGACCATGCGGACGCAGATCGCGCCAACCCGCGAACATCGGCTTCACCGGTGTGGGATGCAGCGCGAAGGTGAACGATAATGGCTGATTCACTTCGGCAGCATCATTGACGATGAACAGTTTCAGGACGCGCCGGCCATCTTCCTTGTCCAGCACAATCCGCGGCTTTTTCGAGTTGATGAGCCAGCCCTTGTGGTTTTCGACCACGAAGCCGCAGCCTCGCCGTTCGTCGCCCAACCAGAACAGATACCACCGGCCGGTCTGACGAAAGTTCAGTTCGTCCACCAGCCCCGTCTGCCACGCGCTGCCGTTGGCGCCGTTGGCGTACTTCATGTCGTGGAAGGGAATGCGAATGCAAAGCTCGTCGATGGCGGGCTTGCCGCGCGGCGTCACGGTGATGTCGTACCGCAACAGGCCGTCGAATTCCACCATCGCGCGGGAGGTCAGATCGAAGTCCGGCGACCGGCCCTGCTGCACCACGACCGCCCGGCCTTTCTGCTGCGTCTGCATGGTCGGATCGGCGATCTGAATATCCTGCGCCTTGCCCTGTTTCTGATAGGAAGCCGACATCCCGGCCGCCAGCAGAGGCTTGTCCTGGCTGGTCATCTTCGCCAGCAGACTTCCCGGGGCAAAGCTGAAGGTACGACCCCACACCGCCACGTCGCTGCCTCGAATTTCCAGCGGCGACCACGGGGACGGAACCCAGTCGCCCTCCAGCGCCTCAATGCCCGCACGCTCCTTTTCCCAGACCGGCGTGTCCCACTTGCGAAAAGTCTCCGTACATTGGGCGATCTCTCCGCCGGCCGCGTCCGTCAGCGCGGCTTGAACCTGATACGACCCGGGCTTCAGCGACGCCATCGACAGCGTCATGTCCACCACGTCCGCGGCGACCTCCGCCTGTTGCGACAACAGGTTCTGGCCTTGCTCATTCACGAAGTTCAGGCTCACCTTGGCGCCGGCCTTCAACTCAGCGCCATGTAGACCGAGATGGGCAAGAATCTGATCTTTGCTGGGAATCGGTTCCAGCGAAAGGATGATCGGCGGATAGTAGTGAAACGGAATCTTCTGATAGTAGCAGGAAACTCCGCTGCTTCGGGCTTCCAGTTCCAGAACATAGTACCCCGGCTGTCGCAGTCTGGATTGGCCGGCCATGTTGTCATTGCCGTTGCGAGGCACGAAGCCGGACTGACGACGGGAGTACAGACTATCCGCGGCGACGGCTTCCCGCTGACGCAGATCGCCAACCTGATCCAGCACCCAGCTTCCGATTGACCCTTCGGTCATGCGAACCTTGGACACCACATACGTCAGGTCATAGGGGATGTCGTGGCCGGTCGGGTTGTTCAATTGCAGGCCGGCATTGAGTTCGCCGCGGCGCAGTCCGTCGAGGTTGGGCGCCTGCACCGCCAGCGTATTGCCCGCCAGCCGGATCAGGCCGAACGCCTGCGGATAATCGAACCATGTCGGATGGGACTGCCACGCCAGACGCTGATTGTTCACATTCAAGCCGAACGACAACGCATATTCGCGGCCAGGTTCCGGAGCGGGCAGTTTCATATCCTGCCAGGGAACGGACCATTCGATCGTCCACTGGTCCTGCGACCGGGATGTGGCGATCTTCCAGTTCGCGTTGAACTCCGCCTGACGCTGGCATTGCAGGTGCACATGATCGATGGTTTCCCATGCGTCGTAGAAGTTGCCCGCGCTATCCACCGCCAGGTATACGCCTTCGTACCGTTTGGCCGCCGTATCCGCATCCGTGCGCAGGTAGCAGTAGAAGGCATCGGAAGCCGCGATGAGGGCGGAGTCGTCGCGTCCGGCTCCGACCGGGGCGAAGGCGCATCCGTGCGGCAGCTTCAGGTGAAGCGCGAAATAGAGATGCGTCGAGTCATACGTCATGCGCCATGTGTGGTTCTGCGGATACATCGACTGGTTCGAGCAGTCCACCAGCCCTTCGACGCGCAATGGATATTCGCCATCGTCGATCCGGCCATCAATGACCGGCGGCGCGGCGACACGGACAAGGCTGACCAGGTTCGGACGAAGCTCGCTCGGCTGCTCGGCCGCCGCGATGCTTTTGTCTTCTTTGGTGATTTCAGCGGTTTTTCCGGCAGATTCAGTCATAGGCCCCACCCGTTCAAAGCGGCAGTCATCGATATACACGGTTCCATGCGCGTTGATCGCCACGCGCACGGAGGTCGTTTTGCTTTCCCTGGAAGTCACGCAGAACTGATATTGGCAAAGCGTCCACGGATCGCCGTCGCCGATGCGGAAGAACGAATCCGGCCCGTCATCGCCGAGCTTGACCAGCCTGACGATCGGAGCCTGTTCGTACACATTGCCCTGCTCGCCGTAGCCATAGATTGTGCCACTGACCTTGCCTGAGCCGCGAACCCAGAAGGAGAGCCGGTATTCCACCAGCGGCTCCACCGGGATGTCCGACTGTGTGTAGATCGCGCCGAACAGCTCCCTCGCGTTGGCGTCGATGCCGGTTTGCGCCAGCTTCACCGAAGCGGAGCCGGAGCGCACGCGGACCGGATCGCTGCGCACCAGATCGATCGATTCCACGGGATACGTCGTGTTGACGCTCCAAGCCCGCAGACCGCCCGACGCGGTGGCATCTTCAAAACCCGGATTGGTCAGCAGGTTGTTCGACTCTTCGCCATAGGCCGTCGCGCACAGCAGGCCAGCCAGAACGATCCGGATCAGCCAGGTTTGCATGGAGCTTGCTCTTTCGCGGCAAGGGTCGAAGGCCATGCGGGTCGGATTCGCCGCGAGAATCCGGGATTGCGCCGCAGTCCGCATCAGCGTTCCGAAAGGGGATCCATTAAAGTCATTGATGCGAATATGCATCAGTAGTGCATCATTATGCATTAACTGGACATCAATTGTCAATCCTTTTTTGTGACCGGCAACGCATGCTCCCGACCCCGGCCGGACGCATCAGACGCTTTCCCGCCGACCCGTCCGTGACTTTCGTCCGTTTCTCGTCATAATTCCTCGCCATGGCGGAAACCGCAAACAAAATCATCTACTCCATGATCCACGTCACCAAGCGTCACGAGAAGAAGGAAGTCCTCAAGGACATCTCGCTCTCGTACTTCTACGGCGCGAAGATCGGCGTACTGGGTCTTAACGGTTCGGGTAAGTCGTCGCTGCTGCGAATCCTCGCCGGCGTGGACAAGGACTTCGACGGCCAGACCCAGATTTCGCCCGGCTACACCGTCGGCATGCTGCCCCAGGAGCCGAAGCTGGAAGGGCCCACCGTCATCGACGATGTCCGCAAGGCTGTGCAGCCGACGCTGGACCTGATCGAGCAGTTCAACACGCTGTCCGACAAGCTGGCCGAGCCGATGTCGGATGACGAGATGAACAAACTGCTGGAGAAGCAGGGTGAATTGCAGGAGAAGATCGACCACCTGAACGCATGGGACATCGATTCACAGCTTGAACACGCGATGGACGCGCTGCGGTGTCCGCCCTCGGAGACGCTGGTGGACCGCATTTCCGGCGGCGAGCGGCGTCGCGTGGCGCTCTGCCGACTGCTGTTGGAAAAGCCCGACATCCTGCTGCTCGACGAGCCGACGAACCATCTCGACGCCGAATCCGTGGCCTGGCTGGAGCAGCACCTGCAGCGGTATGAAGGAACGGTCATCGCCGTGACGCACGACCGCTACTTTCTGGACAACGTGGCGGGTTGGATTCTGGAACTGGACCGCGGCGCGGGCATTCCGTGGAAAGGCAACTACAGCAGTTGGCTGGACCAGAAATCCGCGCGCCTGGCGGTGGAGGAAAAGCGGGAATCCGCCCGGCAGAAGGCGCTCAAACGCGAGCTGGACTGGGTGCGCAAGAGTCCGCAGGCCAGACAGTCCAAGAGCAAGGCGCGTCTGGCGGCGTATGACAAAATGGTGACGGAAAACGCGGAAAACCGGGCCGCCGAGGTGGAAATCTACATCCCGCCGGGGCCGCGACTCGGTGAAAAGGTCATCGACGCCAGGGGCCTGGCCAAATCCTACGGCGATCGGCTGCTGTTCGAGAACATGACCTTCAACCTCCCGCCCAACGGCATCGTCGGCGTCATCGGCCCCAACGGCGCGGGCAAGACCACGCTCTTCCGCATCCTGACCGGTTCGGAAAAGGCCGACGCGGGACAGATTCAGATCGCCCCGGCTGTGAAGTTCGCCTACGTCGATCAGTCCCGCGAATCGCTCGATAACGCTTCGCCCGTCTGGTCCGCCATCGCCGACGGCCAGGAAATCTTCCGCATGGGCAACATGGACGTCAACGCACGCGCCTATGCCTCCCGCTTCGGCTTCACCGGCTCCGACCAGCAGCAGCTCGTCGGCACGCTCTCCGGCGGCCAGCGCAACCGCGTCCACCTCGCCCGTATGCTCAAGAGTGGAGCCAATGTCCTGCTGCTCGACGAACCGACCAACGACCTCGACGTCAACACCATGCGCGCCCTCGAAGAAGCCTTGGAAAACTTCGCCGGCTGCGCCGTCATCATCAGCCACGACCGCTGGTTCCTCGACCGCCTGGCGACGCACATCCTCGCCTTCGAGGGCGATTCCACCGTGCACTGGTACGAGGGCAATTTCACGGCATATGAGACGGACCGCAGACGCCGCCTCGGCGTCGACGCCGATCAGCCCCACCGGCCCAAGTACCGCACCATGACGCGATGATGGTTGTCCCTGTGGCGTTCTTGATTGGACAAAAGTCCGCCCATGCACGGTACTCCGTGCCCCCCTCATCGCGGCTGCGTGTATAGACCGGAGACATTGGTTACAGGTGTTCGGGGACATGGGTTACACCGATAGGCTACTGCTTTGTCACATCTTGATTTTTGGGGTTCTTCCGCACAATCCGTGGCTGGAAGGAAGCGAAGATCGCCCCACTCCCCGCTTCGCCCCATCCGGGGCGAGTGCCCGCCCGGAAGGGCTTGAGGACCGGGCAAAGGTTATGCGCAGCCGGCCCAGCGAGTTCCAGATTCCAGGTATCGTCGGAGATCAAAGGCCCGTTCCAATGTCACACACGATCCCAACCGGGCGGCGAACGGCAGGAAATCCTGCGAGTTCCGCGATTTCCGAGGCCGATTGACCGTATCTGCTTCCACGGATTCTGCTGAGGAGGCTTTTTTCATAGCTTCATTCGGATTTGGACCTTCGGGCATTTCCACCGCATTTTCCCTCGCCGTGCAGGACGTCGCACTTGTTTCTAGACTATTCCGTCTCCCGATCCTCTGTGCGGGGGGAGAAACGCAGCCCGACCAACCTACGATCCCAGAAAGGACGCATACCCATGAGTTTTGAAATTGACCGCATTCTCGGCCGGCAGGTGCTCGACAGCCGGGGCAATCCGACGGTGGAAGTGGAAGTGGAGCTGATCGACGGCACGGTCGGTCGCGCTCTGGTTCCCAGCGGCGCCAGCACGGGCGAGAACGAAGCCGTGGAGCTGCGCGACGGCGACAAGTCCATGTACATGGGCAAGGGCGTGCTCAAGGCTGTGGACAACGTCAATTCCAAGATCGCGCCGGAAGTCGTGGGCCTGGACTGCCGCGGTCAGGAAGAGATCGACGCGATCATGCTGGAGATCGACGGCACGGCGACGAAGGGCGAGATCGGCGCTAACGCGATCCTCGGCGTCTCCATGGCTGTCGCTCACGCCGCGGCCGCCGCCGTGGGCCTGCCGCTCTACCGCTACCTCGGCGGCACGGGCGCCAAGACCCTGCCCGTCCCCATGATGAACATCCTCAACGGCGGCAAACATGCCGACAACACCGTGGACTTCCAGGAATTCATGATCCAGCCCTGGGGCTTCGACAACTTCGCCGACGCCATCCGCGCCGGCGTGGAGATTTACCACCACCTCAAGAGCGTGCTGAAGAAAAAGGGCCTGTCCACCGCTGTCGGCGACGAAGGCGGCTTCGCACCGAACCTCAAGAGCAACGAAGACGCGTTGAAGATCATCGAGGAAGCCGTCGGCAAGGCCGGCTACAAGTGGGGCGAGCAGATTTTCGTCGCACTCGACCCCGCCACCAGCGAACTGTGGAATGAAGCCGCCGAGAAGGGCAAGAAGGGCTACTGCTTCTTCAAGAGCGATCCGAACAACGTCATCTCCAGCGACGACATGGTCGCCATCTGGTCCGACTGGGCGAAAAAGTACCCGATCCGCTCCATCGAAGACGGCCTGGCGGAAAACGACTGGGATGGCTGGGCGAAGCTGACCGCCAAGCTCGGCGACAAAATCCAGCTCGTCGGCGACGACCTCTTCGTCACCAACAGCAAGTTCCTCCAGAAGGGCATCGCCCAGAAGTGCGCCAACGCGATCCTGGTGAAGGTGAACCAGATCGGCACGTTGAGCGAGACCTTCGACGCCGTGGGTCTGGCGATGCGCAGCGGCTACAACGCCGTGCTCTCGCACCGCTCCGGCGAGACGGAGGACGCCACCATCGCCGACATTGCGGTGGCGACCAACTGCGGCCAGATCAAGACCGGCGCGCCCTGCCGCTCCGACCGCAACGCCAAGTACAACCAACTGCTCCGCATCGCCGATGACCTGGGCGACTCGGCGGTCTACGGATCGAAGTTCTGGAACAAAGGTTGAGCCTGAAGCGCCGCGACTTGTCGCGTCTGCCTCTGCTGGTCATCAGCCTGATGGCGACGATGACGCTGACGATCCCGTTGGCGTACTTCCTCGCGCCTCGGGCGCTGCGAACACTGCGTTTGTCGCAGACGACGTCCACGGACGTCGTCGTGCGGCAGCGCGCGCTGAGCTACGTCGTCCAGCACGCCGCCACGGACCCCGCGGTCGTGGCGGCGGTGCTGGCGAAGATGCCGGCCGCGAACGACGCGGCGTTCGTCGAACTCATGAACGCCCTGGACCTCGGCGGCGTCTGGCGTCGCCCCCCCGTGACGGACGACCTCTGGCTCCGCTGGCTGGACCTGCTGGCCGGTGACAAGGACCGTCTGTCGCGGATCAGCGCCATGCAGCTTGCCGCGGACGCTCCTGCGCTGGCGCAGCGGCTTGCGGGCCTCATCCAGCGGGGCAGCGGCGATCCGGACGCGGATGTTCGCTACAACGCCCTGTACGCTGCCGTGACGCTGCGTATGGACCGCGTGGTGCGGCAGGCGATGAACGACCGCGAGCCTGCCATCGCCGCCGACGCCTGGCTGCTGGCGGGGCTGATGGGGATTTCGGGGGGGCAGGTGGAAGTGGGCGACCTGCATGCCGCTTCGCCCGTGGTGGCGCGGGCGATGCTGTGGACGATGGCAACAACGAGCCGCGACCGTAAGGGAGCGGACGGGCCGGGTGAATCAGGGGTCGTGGAATCAGCGGAGGATCCCAGTGTCCACGGGTGGTCCGCTCCCTCACAGTCGCGGCTCGTGCCGGCCTTGCGGGATTTCGCCGCGTGGCTGTCGCCTGACGCGGTGAAGCTGGAAGCAATTCCGCCGGGGCATACGCTGTGGCTATGGCGCACGATGCTGGCGACGACGGACGAACCCGCCCTGCGGCGATGGGCCGTGCGTCACGCGGCGGACAAGCATGACCCCACGGTTCGCGCGCTGCTGGCGGTGATCGCCTACCGGCTTGGCGACGCTTTGACCGCCGAAGTTCCACGGTCGCCCAAGCCCTTGCCGGACGATCAGACACGGGATGCGGATCAGGTGCTGGACCAGGTGCTGCGTCTGGCGGCGATGGAGTCGTCGCAGGCCGGGGTTTCACCAGCAGCCATCGGGCCGGACGACAGCGATCTGCTGCGGGTGATGTCGGCGGTGAGCGGCGGGGCGGACCTTGTGCCGCGGGTCAGACCCGTCTTTCACAGCCCAGCCTCGACCATGCGCGATCTGGCTTGCGCGATCACGGCGAAAGCGGCGACGCCCGAGCAGGCCGACGCACTGATCGCGGAACTGCTAAGCGATCACGACGCAAACGCCCGCATGTGCGGCGCGGTGCTGGCGGCATGGACCGGACGGCAGATGGACCTGCTGCGCAGCCGGGACCGTCTGGAAAACGACTGGGTCGTGAAACAGATCGTCAGCCTGGCCCTGGGCGACAGGTCGGATTGGACGGGATTGCTGGCCCGCGACGATGTGCCGCGTACGACGGTGCTGATGCTCGCCCTGGGACAGCCGGACAAACTTCCGGGGGCGCTGGACAGCCTGCTTTGTCCGTGGGTTCAGCAGGTGGCGTTCGACGCGCGGACGATCAATCCGCGGGCGACGACACAGCAGCCGGTGGATTTGCGGCAGGTGCTGATCGAGGGCCGATGGTGGCATGTGCTGCGGATGCGCCTGCCGGCGGGACATCCCGGAGTCGATCCGTGGGCGGATGAGGAGCTGCAGCGGTTTCAGGTGGAGTTATTGCGACTGTGGTGGCTGGTTGAGCGGGGCAAAGACGGGACACGTCGCGGCGCTTCGTAAATGTTGACTCGCATGTCGGGGGGCCGGGTAGCCGATATTGTTCTTTGCGGTGGAGGTATTACCCATGAATGTGAAAAACCCGAATCATCAACACGACCTGTCCGGCGAAGCATGGCGGATGTTCCGCATCCTGGCGGAATTCGTCGAAGGCTTCGAGCTGCTCAGCGACATCGGCAAAGCGGTGACGGTGTTCGGCTCCGCCCGGACGCAACCCGATAACGCCTGCTACCAGCAGGCGGTGCAGTGCGGCCGGCTGCTGGCGGAAAATGGTTTTTCCGTCATCACCGGCGGCGGGCCAGGCATCATGGAAGCCGCCAACAAAGGCGCGTTCGAAGCCGGCGGTCAGTCCATCGGCCTCAATATCGCCCTGCCCATGGAGCAGAAGCCCAATCCCTATCAGACCCACGAAGTGACCTTCCGATACTTCTTCGCCCGCAAGGTCATGTTCGTCAAATACGCCAATGGATTCATCTGCTTCCCCGGCGGCTTCGGCACCATGGATGAATTTTTCGAGAGCATGACGCTCATCCAGACGCTGAAAATCGAACCCTTCCCCGTGATCCTCATCGGCCACGATTTCTGGGACGGCCTGGTCGACTGGCTCCGTCACGCCATGCTCGAAAAGAACCAGACCATCAGCCCGCACGACCTGGACCTGTTCCGCATCACCGATGACGTGAATGAAGCGGTGAAGCTGATTCGCCAGTGTTATGACACCAAAAGCTGGCACGGCCCGGTGATGCCGGACATCCCCGCGCACGCCGCCAAGACCACCGCCGAAGGCACGCGTGCCGGCATCGATCCGCGATTCGGCGCGGCGATGCGAGCGCCCGATGTCGCCGATCTGGATTGAATTCAGACCTTTTCATCTCGGATAGGTCCCTCTTTTTCGCCAGGCCCACGTTGAATGTCAGGCGAACACGCGATACCATCATCAATCGTCTGGGGCAATCAGGTTTTGTTCCTCTAACTGAAAAGCGGCCCCTTCGGGCGACATGGGACGAGTTATGCCGACACGGCTGGGCACCTACAACATTGGCGGCCACGAGTTGACGATGCGCGTGGCGGACGAAACCTTTGAACCCAACGCGACCACGGACAAAATCGCCAAGGTGGTCAATATCCCGCCGGGCGCGAAGGTCCTGGACCTCGGCTGCGGCGTCGGTCCGCTGTCGATCTACGCGGCCAAGCAGGGCGCCAGTCAGGTCATCGCCGTCGACGTCATGCCACAGTCCTGCGAACTGGCGCGGGAAAACGTCAAGCTCAACGGCGTCGAAGACAAAGTCTCCGTCCGCTGCGGCTCGCTCTTCGATCCCGTCAAAGATGAAAAATTCGACGTGATCATCAACGACGTCTCCGGCATCGCCGAACGCGTCGCACGCATCACGCCCTGGTATCCCAAGACCATTCCCTCCGGTGGCGAAGACGGAGCCGACCTCGTCGTCCGCGTCCTCGAGGAAGGCCCCACCCACCTGATGCCCAACGGCGTCATGTACTTCGCCACGTCCAGCCTGTCCAACACGCCCAAGATCATCGGCCACGCCAAAAAGCTCTTCGGCGAAAAGCTCGAAGCGCTCGGCGCTACCCGCTTCCCGTTCTGCAAGGAAATGAGCGATGCGCTCGACGAACTGGTCCGCCTCAAGGATGCGGGCCTGATCGACTACGAAGCCAAACGCTCCCGCTTCCTCTGGACGCTCGAAGTCTTCCGCGTCAAGCCCGCGGGCATCTGACGCGAAATCCAATCAAGACGCGACAAGTCGCGGCGCTTCGTATCCACGAAGCGCCGCGTTTTTTTTCGCGCGATGAAACGTGTCCCCCTGCAAAGCCCGCCGATGCGGCGTACTCGCCGCTTCGGCGGGGGAAAATTCCGGAGGTCACATCGACATCTTCTCTTTGAGGAACGCGCCGACCTTGTCCAGCCCCACTCGCTCCTGCTGCTGCGTGTCCCGGTGCCGCACGGTGACGGTCTGCGTCCCTGCCGTTTCGCCATCGACGGTGAAGCAGTACGGCGTGCCCGCCTCGTCCATCCGGGCGTAACGCTTGCCGATCGTCTGCTTCTCGTCGAACTGCACGCACCAGCTCTGCCGCAGCTCCAGGTACAGCTTCTCGGCGATCTCCGGCATGCCGTCCTTGTTGACCAGCGGGAAAATCCCCGCCTTGATCGGCGCGATCCGAGGCTGGAACTTCATGTACACGCCGCTGGGCCGGGTTTCGTCCGGCGTGAACGCCTCGCACAAGAGCGCCAGCGTCCCGCGATCCGCCCCGGCCGAAGGCTCGATCACATGCGGGAAGTACCGCGATTTCGCGTTGATTTCGTCCTTGCTCGCGCCTTCGTTCTGCAGCTTGACCTGCAGTTCCTGGTCGAAGTATTTGAGCTTGTCGCCCTTGCCGCAGGTGTTGGCGTGCTGGCGCAGGTCGAAGTCCGTGCGATGGGCCACGCCCTCCAGTTCGCCGTAGCCGGGGGCGGTGAAGGGGAAGCGGTACTCGATGTCGCTGGTGCCCGCGCCCTCCTTGGCATAGTGGGCCAGCTCGTCGCGGTCGTGCTCGCGCAGTTGCAGGTTCTCACCCGCCAGCCCCACCGACTGCCACCACGCAAAGCGCGAATCCCGCCAGAACTTGTACCACTCGTTGGCTTTCTCGGGGCGGATGAAGAACTCGATCTCCATCTGCTCAAACTCGCGGGACCGGAAGGTGAAGTTGCGGGGGGTCACCTCATTGCGGAAGGCCTTGCCGATCTGGGCAATGCCGAAGGGCACCTTGACGCGCGAGGTGTCCACAACATTCCAGAACTGTGTGAAGATGCCCTGGGCGGTTTCGGGACGGAGATAGACCTTGTTGGCTTCATCCTTGATCGGCCCGGCGTGGCTCTCAAACATCAGGTTGAACTGCCGCGGCTCGGTGAGCGTTCCACGCTTACCAGTGAAAGGTGATGGCAACTCCAAATAGTGAATCTTCTGCTCGTCGACAGAAATTGGAAAGATGAGGCCACACTTCCCTTTGGGATACGGAACTGCGACCCCAAACGGATGAGGGACAATATCACCATCTACCTTCCCAAACTCACGGAGTTCCTTCGGGTTGGTCTTCACGTAGTCCGTGACCTCGCCCAACGATCCGGCAACGAAGCTGTAGTGAACGACCGTGTAGCCGTTTCGAAGCATTGACGCGACCGTCATCTTGAGGTCAAACGCGGCGTCACCGGGCGCGTCAGTGATGATCAACCCCCACAAGTGGTCGGCACGAAAGCGATCCTTCGTCTCTTTGTCATCCACCATCGGATCATTGAACCCCGCGACATGGCCTGAGGCTTCCCAGACTTTGGGGTGCATGATGATGGTGCAGTCGACGCCGACCATGTCGATGAAGTGGCCGTCGGGGCCTTTGCCAGGGCAGCGTACGATGTCGTGCCACCAGGCGTCCTTGAGGTTTTTCTTGAGTTCCGCGCCGAGCGGGCCGTAGTCCCAGAAGCCGTTGATGCCGCCGTAGATTTCGGAGGATTGCCAGATGAATCCGCGGCGGCGGCAGAGGGCGACGATGGCGTCCATGGTCTTCGGCGTAGCAGGCATGAGGTTACTCCGTGGATAATCGCAAGGGAAGAATCGTAAGGGAAGGTGATGGCTGGGGGCAAACGGCGGACCGCGGTGAAGACACCGCAGCTATGAAAAACAATCATTGTCAGCCGCGGGCAAACTGCCCGCGCGTCCGGGGACTGCGACGAAGACGTCGCAGCTACGAAAGAATGCCTGAATCAGCGAATGATTTTCCGCATGGCGCGCATCACCGACGTGTCGGACAATTCCAGCGTCACCTCGTCGGGCGTGTACCACCGGGCGGCCTTGGCGTCCGACGCGGCGGCGATGGTCGTTTCCCGCGTGCGGAAGAGGAAGCGAACGTCGAAATGCTCGTGGGCAGGTTCGCCGCGCATCGCGGGAATGGGATGGATGTCCAGATCGAACACAGCAGCGGTTTCGGTGGGTGACAGATTCAAGCCGGTTTCCTCGGCGACCTCGCGTCGAGCGGCGGCGGGGACATCCATGTCATCCGGATCGACGTGGCCTCCGGGCTGGAGCCAGCGATGGAGCTTGCCGTGAAAGATCAGCAGCAACCGGCCTTCGGGGCCGAGCACGAAGGCGGAAGCGGTGAAGTGGCCGGGGGTGAAGTGGGAACGGGCGAAGGGATCGCCGGGGACGTTGAGCAGCTCGATCATGCGATCGCGTTCACGGGCTTCGTGGCCGTCGCAGGGGGAGAAGGCGAGCAGAAGTTGGCGGAGGGGTTCGCGTCGCATGGCACACAAAAATCCGCGACGTTGTCGCGGCATGAAGGAATCAGATGGCGGCAAGGAAGGTGGCGAGCAGATCGCGGCAGGCGTGGAGGTCGTCGAGATGGATCATCTCGGTGACGGTGTGGATGTAGCGTGTGCCGCAGACGAGGTTCATGATGCGATAGCCGGAGTTGGCGCGTTGGATGGCGGAGGCGTCGGTGCCGCCGCGGGGGAGGATGGTGCGTTGGGCCTTGATGTTTTTTTCTTTGGCCAGCGATTCAAACTGTTCGAGCAATTTGCGGTCGCTGATGACGGAGGAGTCCATGACCATGAGGCCCGCGCCGTGGCCTGCTTTGGTGATGGCCATATCGTCGGGGACGCCGGGGGTATCGCAGCAGAGGGTG
>JADLAP010000136.1 GCA_020848195.1 Phycisphaeraceae bacterium | reverse complement strand
GGACGTCAAACGCACGGACCGCACCCGGCCCCCCATGGCCGCCAATGATCAACAGATCGCGGTAAACTACGCCCGGTGTATTGAGTCCCACATTGGGCTCTCCCTCCACATCAAGCCCTCCGCCTAGATGAAGGGTGCCGCCCTCGCCAAACGTGCTGATGACCTGCCCGCTGCTTGCGTCGATGGCAAAGAGATGATTGCCCACCGCCGTGAACAGCCTGCGCTCTCCTCCCCGTTCATTCTGCCAGAAGACAAGGCCACGCTGACGCGCGCGGCCCGGACCGAATCGGGATGCATCATGGGTCCATGTCCATCGTTCACGGCCGGTGGCCGCATCCAGCGCCATCACCCGGCGCTGTGGCGTCGCCGTGTAGAGAACTCCGTCCACAATCAGGTTGTTGGACTGATATTCGCCACGCTCACCGGTGTCGTGGCTCCAGGCAACCTCAAGGGTGGCGACATTTTCGCGATTGATCTGGGACAGCGGTGAATAGAGCGTGCGGCCCTTGTCACCGAGGTAGTCCCGCCAGTCGACGTTTCCCTGCCAGCCGCCCGCGCCAAGCGCAACGGTCGCCGCCAGCAAGGCGCCGGATGCGATGGAAACAGGCGCGAAGATCATGGGAATTTTCATGTGTGGAAACGCATGGTGCCTGTGGACTCGGAGCGCGGAAGACAATGCATCTTTGTCAGAATCAAACCACAGCTGAGCGCATCTTCCCATTCGACGAAAGTTGTTTGCGCCCATCCGAGCGAAATCCCATGAAGAACCCGATCTCTTTGCATTGACGCTTCCGCCTGTACCCGCCTACGTACACCCCCTTTGCCTAGCGGCTTGTTGAACGATGGAGAGTTGCAGTCGATCCGCGATTGTTGGGATTTTTGGAAACGCGGGTTGCCAAGATGCGACAAACCATCACTAGATGAGCCGAAACCGACCCTTCACGGGTTGGGCGAAAGTTTCGTCAGGCGCGGTAGCCAAGTGGTAAGGCCGAGCTCTGCAAAAGCTCTATGCGACGGTTCGATTCCGTCCCGCGCCTCCAAGCTCTATTCTTTGGGGAGTAATGAGTTGCGTAGAGCGGAAGGGTCACTGTCAGTCAAGTCGGAGCCAGGAAGCGGCCGCGGCGGAATGCGGCTGCAGTCGGCCGGCAGTCATCCGCTGGGAGCGGCGATTTGCGGACTTGGGCATCGCGGGGTTGGAGCGGGATGCACCGGACGGTGGGCGAAAGGCGTCCATCCCGGAGGCGAAAAGGGAGAAAGTGATCGTGCAGGCGACGCGGCCGCCGACCTGTCGCACGCGTTGGAACCAGCGCACGATGGCCCAGCACGCCAACATTTCCCCCGCATCGGTGCGGAGGATTTGGGAGGCCAACGCGATCAAGCCGCACCTGACCCGGACTTTCAAGCTGTCGCGAGACCCGAACTTCGAGGCGAAGTTCTGGGACGTGATTGGGCTCTGCCTCAACCCTCCGACCATGGTGCTGAGTTGCGACGAGAAGTGGTCAACGACAATCTGAAACCGGCCCAGATTCAGATTGTCGCCCGACACACTGCTACATCAGTGCCAGCGGATGAGCGGAAAAGCGTAGCTCCTGGCCAGCAATTCATGCGAACGTATCGTGCGTAACCATCTTATTAAGGCGTGCAATATAAAAGGGACATGTTAAGCTGCTGTCCGAAATGAAAAAAGTGCGTGATACCGATAGCCGAAGGCTTGATCACAAGACCCTCACCGAACTGCGCAAACGCGGCGTCAGCATGGTGCAGCAGGGCGAAAGCCCGGAGGTGGTCGCCGCCGCGCTCGGCATCAACCGCACCACCATCTACGACTGGCTTGCCCTCTACCGGAATGGCGGCTGGGAGGCGCTGGGTGCCCGCAAGCGCGGCGGCAGAAAGCGCAAGCTCGATGGCAAGGCCATGCGCTGGCTCTACCGCACCATCACGCTGAAGAACCCCCTGCAGATGAGGTTCGAGTTCGCGCTGTGGACCTGCGATATGATCCGCCAGCTCATCGCCCGGCGCTTCGGCATCCAGCTCAGCCGCACCTCGGTCAACCGGCTGCTCGCCCAGTTGGGCATGAGCGCCCAGCGTCCGCTCTGGCGCGCCTATCAGCAGGACCCCGCCAGGGTGAAGCACTGGCTCAAAGTGGAGTTCCCGCGCATCAGAAGACAGGCCAGGCAAGCCGGGGCGCGCATCTACTTTGGCGACGAAGCAGGCGTGCGCTCCGATCATCACGCGGGCACCACCTGGAGCCCGCGCGGAGTGACCCCGGTGGTGGGCACCAGCGGAGCGCGCTTCGGCTTCAACATGATCAGTGCCGTAAGCCCGCGCGGAGAGATGCGCTTCATGATCGTCGATGGCAAGGTCAACGCCGGCTCCTTCATCGGATTCTGCAAGCGCCTGCTGCACGGAGCTGCCGCGCCCATATTCCTCGTCGTGGACGGACATCCGTCCCACAGAGCCAGGAAAGTCACGCGTTGGATCGACCAATTGCAGGGTCGCCTTCGCCTGTTCTTCCTGCCCGGATACAGCCCCGAACTCAACTCCGACGAACTGGTGTGGAACGGCGTGAAGAACCATGCCCTTGGAAAACTGCCCCACCGCGACAAACCGACGATGCGCAAAGCCGCTGAGAGCTACCTGCGCTCGCTCCAACGCAGCCCGGAACGAATCAAGGCCCTTTTCCACAAGCCATCCGTCCGCTACGCCGCCTAATTTATGTCCCTATTAAATTGCACTCCTTAATAACTCCACCTCCCTTGCCTTACCCCGTCATACTCTCTGCCACCCGCACGCCCATCGGAGCCTTCCTCGGCGCCTTTGCCGGCGTGCCGTCCCCGAGGCTGGGTGCCACCGCCATCAAAGGCGCGCTCGCTCAAGCCGGCGTGAACCCAGCCGATGTCACCGACTGCCTCATGGGAAACGTGCTGCAGGCTGGGATTGGCCAGGCACCCGCACGGCAGGCGGCTATCCATGCCGGGCTGCACCCATCAGCGCGCGCGGTCACGATCCACAAGGTCTG
>JADLAP010000135.1 GCA_020848195.1 Phycisphaeraceae bacterium | reverse complement strand
ACATGATGCGGCAACGCCGCGTCGACGGCCTGATCCTCTCGCCCCACCACCACAACCGCGACTTCTACATCCAGCTCCGCGACGCCGGCGTCAAGATGGTCTTCGTCGATACCCGCTACGAAGACCTGGACATCCCCTACGTCTGCTCCGACGACTTTGTCGGCGGCCGGCTCGTGGGCGAACATCTGGCGTCATGCGGATGCCGATGCGCGGCGATCCTTCGGCCCCGCCCGGTGACCAAGTACGACTCGCTGGCTCCTCGCTGCGACGGTTGCAAGCAGGCGCTTCAGGAGGCGGGAGTACAGGTCGTGGAAGATTGGGTCGAACGCTCCATCGACGGCACGGACAATCAGCCGCAGGTGATTCGCCGGCTGCTGGCCCGCACACGTTTTGATGCGCTGATGACCGCCACCGACATGAACGCCTTCAATGCCATCGACACGCTGCGCAGCGAGGGCCTTCGCGTGCCTCAGGACGTGGCGATCGCCGGCTACGGCAACCTCAAGGAATCCGACTATGTCGTGCCGGGTTTGACGTCGGTGGACCAGCACACCGAAGAAATCGGCCGGGCTGCGGTACAACTGCTGCTTGCGCAGCTCAATGACAGCGACGCCCCGCCGCCGGCTCCGGTGAAAACCACGCCGCATCTTGTCCCGCGCCAATCCACTGCCACGAAAACTCCTTCACCCGCCGAATCCGCTCCCGCTTGATTCCCGTTGTTCCTTCATGAAACAACACGGATGAACAGCACCGCCCGGATCGCCACGGGCCGGCTTGTCGAACGACCCAGCGCAATCCTTCTATCAAGGATGAACCTCGTGATCGATCAACTTTCACGGCTCCTGACGGGCATCGTCGTGACGAGTCTCTTCGCCACCCTCATCGCGGCTCCGGCAAACGCCATCACGCTGGTGAAAGACGGCCGGCCGGCGGCGACCCTCGTCATTGCCGCGCGTCCCACCCGTGCCGCACAGTTGGCGGCCTACGAACTTCAGTGGCACATCCAACGCATCACGGGCGCTATGCTGCCGATCACCACGGATAACGCCCCGCCGGCCGGCCCGCGCGTGCTCATCGGCGATACCGCCCCCACCCGACAACTCGGCGTCGATCCCGTCTCCCTGCACGACCAGGAATACCTTGTCCAGTTCTTCCCCGATGCGCTGGTCCTGATCGGCTGCGACAAGGATGATCGCGGACAGGTCGCATACTGGGATCGCTGGGATGACGCATTCGATCCCGCCACCGAGCCGATCCTGAAGGAAAGCTACTGCGCCCGCGCCACCTTCCCCGACATCTACGACCCACGCGGCACGCTCAACGCCGTGTACGACCTGCTCGAACGACATGTCGGCGTCCGCTGGTTCCGTCCCGGCGAGTTCGGCATGGAACAGCCCCGGCAGGCCACCCTCGACCTCACCGGCCCAACCGTGCGACGATCGCCCGGCGTCCGCTACATGGAGCCGGGCTACGGCATCCATACCCAGAACATCGACGCCTCCATCGGGCTGTACACCACCGACCCCACGAACTACGACCAGTGCCTGGACCTGATCTACGGCGACATGCGCCGCCGATGCCGGGAGAAAGGCGGCAACTACACCGAAGCCCGGCGACGCGAGGGCCATCTCTATATGCTTCGCCGTCGCTGCGGAGGCGAGCCTTACGCCTGCTGCCATTCCATCACGAGCTTTTACGCCCGATTCTGGGAGAAATACGAAAGCTGGGAGAAATCGCTGGGCAACCCGATCTTCATCGAACGTCGCCCGGCCTATTTCGCCCAGGGCTATGAAGGCAAACCCGGCCAGCTCTGCTACGCCAATCCCGATGTGGTGAAGCAGACGATCGAAGACGCGAGAAACTTCTTCGACCACAAGGGACCAAAGCTGCCGCTGCAGAACTCCGCGGGTCATTACTTCGCCGTCGTTCCCGAAGACAACAGCAGCTACTGCAAATGCCCCACATGCCAGGCCCGGATGACACACGAGCCGAACGCCATCTTTTCCAACGGCCAGGCCAGCGACTATGTTTTTCAGTTCGTCAATCAGATCGCCCGGGGCATCGCCCAAACACATCCCGACAAATGGATTTCCACGCTGGCGTATGCGGACTACGCCTTTCCGCCGCGCAACATTCGGATCGAGCCGAACGTCACGGTGCAGATGTGTCTTCACGTGCGCAACAACTGGTGCCCGAAAATCACGGCAACCGACGGGAAGATGCTCGACGCCTGGGCCGGCCGGGGCGTGCCGCTGTATCTGTGGCTGTACGACACCTTCCCCGTCGAAAACGCCACGGGGGGTGGATGGCACTGTTTCCCGGGCTTTTTCGCCCATGACGCGGCCCGCAGCATCAAGCGATACATCAAGGCCGGCGCTCGCGGCGTGTTCTTCAACGGCATCGCGCAGGATGTGGACATGTACCTGACGTACCGGCTGCTGGAAAGTCCGGAGCTTGACGCCGATGAGGTGCTCGATGACTACTGGACCCGGTTCTACGGCCAAGCCGCCGAACCGATGAAGCAGTTGTACCAAGCCATCGAGGAAACCTTCAGCAATCCGCAAAACTATCCGCCCGACATCGCCAGCGGCGAGAAGGCTTACCACCAGACCGAGGAAATCGCGTGGAAATGGCTGGGCACAGCCGATCGCATGGAACGGTTCGGCAAGCTGATGGAGCAGGCCAAGGCGGCGGCGCGGACTGAGAAGGAAAAGGCTCGCGTCGCGGTGTTCGAGTTGAGCATCTGGCGTTACATGGTGGAGGGTCGGCGTCGGTATCTGGCAAATGAGCAGTACAAGACCAACCCGCCGAAAATTCCCGCTTCGCTGGTCGTGCCCGCGCTGGCGTCGCCGGTTCCCGGCGGCGATCCGAATCAGGTCGACTGGACCATGGCCGCGAAGATGGACACCTGGCACACGATCTTCGCCGAGCCATGCGACCGCAAGCTGCGGATGCTCGCCGCGCACGATGACGAGCATTTGTACCTGTCGCTGTCGGACGAGGTGGATCCCGCCACGCTGAAATGTCAGCCGACGTGGGAGGGGGTCTGGGCGGCAGGTCCCTGCTATCGCGGGTTTGTCGGCGACTCCTGGCGCGTGCTGGTGTCGCGCTACGGAGGATTGCCCTATGAATCCCCCGAGTTTTCCGCCCTGATGATCCCGCCGACCGGCCCGCCGATCGAGTCCTGGCGATCCGGCGCCAAGGTTGTTTCCGACCTTTCGGACAAAAGCCGGTGGACGGTGCGCGTGGCGATGCCGCTGAAGGAACTGTTGCCGGGAGGAACGGAGCCGGGCTGTTCGCTGCTGATCAACGTGATTCGCCACACGCCGGAGGGCGAAGCGTACGCGTGGCGTCCGATGCTCCATGGCCTGACCCGGGTCAACGAGCTGGGCTATCTCCATCTGGACATCGACCACCAGAAGCAGCCGGCACCGACGGCGTCCGCGGGTGGGCGGGACGAGATCGCCGCTGTCGATCAGGTCGAGATCACAAAGACCCTGCTCGACGACGTGCAACTGGACATGGCCACGAATGACCTGCTCGAAGGCAGGCCGTTTGCGGTAGAACCGCAAAGCACACTGGTGCAAAGCCTGTATGCGTCTGCGACGCGATTGCTGACGGATGCCCGCTCGCGCTACGCGCCAACGCAGGATCTGTTCCTTCAACCCTCTCCCGATACGTTGGAAAGCCATCTCGTCTGGACCCTGGACCCGGTTCCATCGGAGGGAAGGCAATTGAGGCAGATCCGGGTCTATGTCTCGGCGGGCGATGGGTGTCGGCTGACGCTGGACGCCAGGTTCGCCGTGCGTGACGCGGGGACCGGCGCGTGGCGCGACATCACGAAGGCGATCTCGGAAACCTTTTCGCCAAGCCGATTCAACCGATTCTGTCGCTTCACGATCACGTTTCCGCCGGGACAGGTGGCGCATTTCGACGCCATACGCATGACGGACCTGAGCGTGCAGGCCAAACGTTCGCCGGCCAGACTGGTTGAAGTCGATGCGATCGCCGACGCGCCGAAATCCGGCGCGGGCCGGTCATGAACATTCACGACCGGATTTTGTCACCACAGCCCGATGACCATCGGGATATTGAACATCAAAGGAAAAGCATTACCCATGAAACCACGCACACTCTTGCAATGGGCGACCGGCTGTCTGTTTCTGCTGGCTGGGAGTGCAATCCTGGCCGAGCAAGCCAAGTCCGATGCAGTCGTGACACTGTCGCTGACGCAGCCGTTGCCCTATCAGGTCGTGCAGCGTGACGAGCACAACCAGGGCTGCGTGCCGATCCGGGGAACGATCGCGGGACATGCGACGCGCATGGAGGCATGTTATGAGCTGATGGATGTGACCGGCGCAACGCCTTCAATATGGGCGATCGTGTCGAACGAACTTTCGGGGAAAGAGCTTTCCTGGGCGGGTGTGCTGACGATCCCGGCCGGAGGCTGGTATCGCGTGACCATCCGCGCGATGGATGGCGACAAGGAAATCGCCCGGCAAAGCGTGGAAAAAGTCGGCGTCGGCGAAGTGTTCATCGTGGCGGGCCAGTCCAACGCGGGAAACTACGGCAAACCGAGGCAGATGCCGATGGACGACCGCGCCGCCACGCACTGCCAGTGGTGCAAAGCCTGGCGGCACAGCCACGACCCGATCCCGTGGACCAGCGCCTGCGGCGGTTCGCCCTGGTCCATTCTGCAGGATGATCTGATCCGCGCGCTGAACGTTCCGGTGGCGGTCATCACCGTCGCGGCGGGAGGAACCAGCACGCAACAGTGGCTGCCGGCGAGCAACGTCTGCTATCCGCAGCTCAGGCAAGCCCTGGCTTTCGTCGGCCCCCGCGGCGCGCGGGCTGTACTCTGGCATCAGGGTGAATCGGACGCCTACCTGCATACCTCCGCGCAGGACTACGCGACAAACATGGGCCTCATCATCCAGCAATCACGCAAGGACGGCGGCTGGGACATCCCCTGGCTGGTGGCCACGGCCTCGTTTCTGCCGGACACTTCCTTCCCGAAGGACGGGATTGAGCCAGCCAAAGCACGCGAGCAGGTGCGTGAAGGCCAGAAACTCACGCAGCAGATCGCCGGCGTCGGAGCCGGGCCGGACACGGACGACATGACCGGCAAGACGTGGCGGCACGACTGGGTCCACTTCAGTGGCAAAGGGCTGCGCGAACATGGCCATCGCTGGGCGACCTGCGTGCTGACGGGCCTGTTTCCCAACGTCAAAGCTCCCGCGCCGACGACCGAATGCCGCATGATGTTCTCCTCGCCTCTGCCGCGATTCGTCGCTCAGCGCGACGCAGGCAATCTGGGCACGGTTCCCATCGCCGGCTCGTTCACCGGCGACATCGCCCGTGTGGAAGCTCGATGGTCCCCCATGCGCGGCGGCGAGTCTTCCGCATGGACCAGCGTGAGCGAGGAACTCAAGGACGGCGACATCCTCGGCTCGCTCCGTCTGCCCACCGGCTGGCACAAGCTTGAACTTCGCGGCATGAAGGATGGCCAGACCGTGACGACGACCACCATCGACCGGGTCGGCGTCGGCGAAATTTTCGTCGTCCTCGGCGGCGAAAGCGTGATGAACGCAGCCCAGACGAAGTTGACCGCCCGCGACGATCGGGCCATAGGCTTCTGCAGCCTCTGCCGGTGGCAGCCGCTGGCCGACCCGGTTCGCGGAGCGATCGGCGACAAAGGCACCTCGTGGCCCGCCCTGGGCGATGAACTGGTCGCGGCCCTCGACATGCCCGTCGAAATCATCGTCGGCGGCTACGGCGGAACCATCAGCCAGTGGAAACCTGGAACCGGCTACTTCCACGGCGGTGTCATGTACGGCGTGCAGTATGCCCAGGACTTCCGATCAGGCGACTTCCGGGCTGTGCTCTGGCAAGTCGGCGAAATGGACGCCAAACAGGGAACGTCCGAAGCGGATTACGCCGCGACTTTGCGGACCATCCTCGCCGAAGCGAGGAAGAACTGCGGCTGGGACATGCCCTGGCTCATCGCCGGCGTGGCGCATCACCCCGACGCCACGGAAGCCAACCAGAAGCTCATCCGTGCCGCCCAGCAGTCCGTCTGCGACGGCAAGACCATCCTTGCCGGCCCCACCATGGACGACTGCACCGGCCCCCAGTGGCGATTCGACGGCCTGCACTACACCGAAGCCGGCCAGCGCGAACAGGCCAAACGCTGGGCCGCCGCGCTGATCCGACAGTTCGATCTACGCAAACCGTAGCGTCAACACCAACCCTCGCGACATTCGTGGTCTGCCACCTTGCGGCAGAAAAAATCATGCGTTGCACAAAATGCTTGCATACTTAAGCATTATGGATTACCTTAATTTCTCTCCCCCGACAGAGCGTGTCTGATCGCCGGTAACGGGCTGGCATCGAGGCACGTCGCTCTTGCGGAAAATCAATCGCAAAGGAGTTCGGCATGAGGTTGTTGCGCTGCGCTGTGGCCGTCTGGATGGCGGGCCTGTGGGGGACGATCGCGGTCCATGCGGAGCAATATCCCTTGAAGTCCACAGCCCCGGCGGGTGAACATCCCCGCGTGCTGTTTACCAAAGCTGAACTGCCGGCGATCCGCGCCCGCGTGCAGTCGCCGCAAGGTCAGTTGTCGCTGAACAGAATCAAAGCCAGCGTCGACGCCATGGCGGCGAGAATGGACAAAGGCGGCGACGTCTGGCGGCAGTCACAGATCGAAAGCGTGCGTCGCGGTCTGCCGCTGGATGGATTTCAGACCTTCTGCCGCGATGCCGCCCTGCTGCATCAGATTTCCGGCGATGCGAAATATGACGCGATCGCCCGTGCGTTTTTCCAGGTCTTTCTCGACTCCCAGCCGGCGGACGATCAGATCAAGCCGGAACCCTCGTGGGGTTCGCCGGAGTATGCCTTGGCGTACGACTGGGCGTACGACCTGCTGACCGATGCCGAGCGGACGCGGGCGCGCAAGATTCTGGGCGCGATGATCGGCGAGCCGACGCATCGTCAGTTCGACACGGAACACTTTCTCAACGGTCCCAGCGCCAGCCGCCGTGCGTCAGGCAACTGGCCCCAGATTTTCACCTCCGCCATCGGTCTGACCGCCATGGCGCTGGAGGGTGAAGTGGAAGTGCCCGCCGGCCTGATGGACCAGACCGTCGATCTGTTCAAGGCGTTTCTCAACGCCGGCATCACCGCCGACGGCGCGTTGTTCGAGGGCATGAGCTACACCACCGGCTACGGCACGGACCGATTGGCGCAGATGGTGCTCGCCCTGCGCCTGCGCGGCCTGGACCTGACGCAAAACACGCATGTGCTGCGCGCGACCAAGTGGCTGACGTATGAAATCCTGCCCTGGGGCGGCGAAGCTCAGGCGATGAACAAAGGCAACGGCTCCATCGGCGGCGGCCATTTCATGACGTTCCTCGGCCAGGAAGCCGGTCCGCTGGGCCAGTGGGTCTACACCAATGCCGCCGGCCACGCGCCCGGACCGATCCAGCACAGCGACCTGCTGGTGCTGATCAACGGCATTCCCACCGGCCTCGACGCCCCGCCGGCCGATCTGCCCGTCAGCCACTGGTTTTCCGTGCTGGGCAGGGTGATCTGCCGCACCGGCTGGGGACCGATGGACGCGCATCTGGTATTCAGCACCAATCCCCTGTATGCCGGCCACACCCACGCGGACCAGGGCACGTTCTGCCTCGCCGCCGACGGCGTGAACTTCATCAACGACGGCGAAGCCGGCGCCTATGCCTCGGAAGAACACAACATCATTCACATCGACGGCCTCGGCCAGTCGCAGACCGAGGCCAGCACGGAAGCCCACATCCGATCCGCGGATTTTTCGGCCTATGCCGACGTGATGGACGCCGACCTCAAGAACGCCTACGAGCGCGTGCTGGCGTTTCCCGGATTCTCAGGCCCCTGGCACTGGACGGAGTTCAACCCCGTGCAGCGCGCGGATCGCCGCGTGATGTTCGTGCGCGGATTGACCGGGCCGGTGCTTGTTACCGCGGATGACATGACCAAGGACAACGTCAAACACAATTACGACTGGCGGATTCACACGGCACACAACAACCGGATTGCCGTGGATGGCCGGCGGTTTGAGATCACTGAACGCTTCGGCGGCCAGTACCTTGCATCTCTGGGTACGGGACAGAAGGCGATGCTGGTGCGGGACAAGATCGACGCGGGAAAATACCGGGGCTGGCTGCTCGTCCGCGGCGTGCCGTACCACGTAGTCTGGAGCGACACGCTGCTCAAAGTCAATGGCCGCACCGCCTATCCCGCCTTCGGCTTTGCGCTGGGGAACTACTCCCGCGGCTGGTATTGGGTGGCGATCAGCCATGCCGGACCCGCGAAGGATCCGTGGATGGACCTGCCCGCCGGCCCGTTGAAGGTCGAAATGACCGGCACCACCGGCAGCGAAGTGTCGATGGCGGTCTTCAGCAGGCAGTACGACTGGGAGCCTGGCTTCGACCTTCCCATGCCGGATGAAACACGTGTGATCCTCACCACCGCCGACGCGCAGCAGGGCGAGCCGGCGTGGGACTTGAAGACCGATCCGCAAAGCGAACTTTCCGGCATATTCCTTGGACAAACCGCGCCGATCCTGGAGGTGGCAACCTCCGCCACGACCCAGCGCCCCCGCCTGCTGGCCAAAGTGAGCGACACGTCGGCAAGCTATCTGTGCGTCATGTCGCCGCGTCGCGTGGGCGATGACAAGCGCATCGTCATGCCGGTGGAGGGGCAAGGCAGCCTCGCGGTGATTCAGTCGAAGGCGGGCTATGACCTTGTCGCCGGCGTGGCGGGACAGGCGACGACCAGCGGCCCCATCGTCACTGATGCCGCGTCCGCGTGCGTGTCCATGGCGCAGCTTGGTTCGCCGCAGACAATCAAGGGCTATGCCGTTTCCGCGGGCCGGACGTTGACCGCGTATGGCCAGGTGCTTCTCGCCGGCGCGACCCAGCCCGTCCATGCGATCAACGACGGCCAGACCCTCGTGCTGCGAGGCCCCGGCGGTCAGGCTGTCACCCTCGCTCGCCTGACCGCCCATACGCTGCGATGCAACGGCCAACCCTCCACGCTCGCGGACGATGGCAAACCCGTCGTCACCATCACCATCCCCGAACTGCCTCGCACGTGGGATGTGAAAATCTCCGACGACGGCACGCAGGTTGACGTCGCGGGCAACGGCCCCGTTCCGATGAAAATCCTCGCGCCCAAGGCGGTCAACGTCGCCGTGAGCGGCATCAATCGCTGGTTCATCCGCGACGGCGATGGCAACGTCTATCCAGAAACGATCGAAGGCACGGGATTGCATCAATACCGCAACCGCGTGAGCGCCCAGGCCCTGAGCAAATTGCTCGCGCCGAATGCCAAGGCGACGCTGACGACGCTGCCGGATGCTCCCACCGCGGCGCTGCGCATCGACGGCCCCACGACGCTGAATATCCCCAACCCCGGCCCGGCGGTCTACAACTACGCTCTGACCTTCTGGTTCCCCGGCAAGGGAACCGTCACCGCCGAGACCGCCGGTCAAAAGATCGTCTGGGAAACCGACACGACGTCCATCTTCCCCGAACGCCGCGGCATTCAGAACATCAAGACGTTCACGCCGGTCTCGACGATTCAGTTGAATCCTTCGCAGCCGGTGTACCTGCTCAATGTGACGCTCAATCCGCAGGCACAGCTCATGCCCGCGGAGCAGTGGTCGCTGATCGGCCCGTTCGCCACGCCGTGGGACACCGATCGCCAAGGCAAGTCAAGTTCCGTCAAGGCAGGCTTGAACACCGTGTATCCGCCGGAAAAAGAGCAGAACTTTGACGCACGGTATCCGGATCGGTCGGGCAAGATGGTCGGCTGGCAGGTCGGCAAAACCCACGGCATGCAGCGTCTGGACCTGGACAAAGGCGTGCATTTCGCCGCCATCGGCGTCGATGTGAACATCGGCTTCGACCGTCGCGTCGGCGGCATCTGCTATGCCGTCACGTTCATCCAAAGCCCGGACGACCGCGATGCCGTGCTGACGATGTCGTGCGACTGGTGGGCCAACGCGATGCTCAACGGCCAGCTTGTGACCAGCGAACGCAACAAGCCGGAAATGGAACAAGACGGCGCGGCGTTCACGACCGCGGGCCAGACCAACGCGATCCTTCACCTGAAAAAAGGCTGGAATACGCTGCTGGTCAAGAGCCACGGCGGCAACGGCGGCAACCGCTTCGTCGCTTGGATCACCAACCCCGGCGACCTGGTGTTCAAGCCGAAGCCGCAGTGACAGCTACGACATACCCGATGCGCAGGTCGCGTTCCTCTTACTCCTCTCCCCTT
>JADLAP010000134.1 GCA_020848195.1 Phycisphaeraceae bacterium | reverse complement strand
GGGCGTGTCCGTTTTTTTGGGGAATGGTTAGACTATTGTTGTTTCCGGCTTGGAAGCCGGATTTTCATCAAAGGAGTTGGCCATGGATCGGCTTTTGGCGATGGACGCGGCGGCGTTGGCGGGTCGGATGCAGGCGGAGTTTCAGCGGATCATGAAAGAGGTGGGCGAGGCGGTGAACGCCGCGCCGACGGGCAACGTGATCAGCGGTTCGGAGATGCAGGTTCGAGACTTGATGGACGAGTTCAGACGCAAGGCATTTGAGATGGCGGTGCAGATGCGGATCGACTCGACCGAGTCGAGTTTTTCCCCCTCCAGCGGGGGTGTCGGGCAAGCCTCTGGCCAACAAGGGTTTGTGCCTGCGAAGCATACAGAGCGGCAACGGACGGATTGAACTGCGTCGTCGCCGCTTCGGCCAGAAGGAATTGAGCCACTGCCCGGTGGATCGGCTGGTGGATGAGACCGAGTCGTCGGTGAGCGTGGGGGTTCGGCAGTTGTGCTGTCTGGAAGGGGGCAATGCCCGCAGCTTTGAGCGGGGGCGTGAGAATCTCAAATGCCTGGCCCACATCGACTGCGGCCGGGAGTTGTTCCGCCAGATCGTCGAGAGCGAGGGGCGTGCGGTTCTCAATGTCTCGGCCCAGGAGCAGTTGGAACTGGACTGGTCGGCATCGCAGTGCCGGACGCAAAGCCCCGACGGCCAGGAGGTCAGCCGGATGTATGTCAGCGCTGACGGGGTGCTGGTTCCGACGATTACGCAGGCCGAGAAGGACAGGCGGCGGACCACGGTGAGGCGAAAGCGGCGGGCCATGAAGCCCGGGCAGCGCCGGAGCCTGCGAAGGCTGTCCCGGGTGAAAACCGGATCGGATCAGCGTTACAAGCAGGTTTATGTGACGTGTTTTTACGACCAGAGCCACGATCACCGCCTGGTGGGGGTGACGCGGCAAAAGGTTGCGGGGCTGGGGCGTCTGCTCAAACGCGAAGCCGCGCGGGTGCGTCTGCGGGGAGCGGATGAGCGTATCGGGATCGTCGATGGGGCCGTTTGCCTCAAAGCCAATCTCGACGCGCTTCCGCTGGAATGGGTGTTGCTCGATTTTTATCACAACAGCGAACATGTCGGACAGGCGGCGCTGAACACCGGTGCCTCCCGGCAGTGGCTGGATCAAACGCTGCATGTGCTGCGTCACGAAGGATATGAGCCGTTTTTCCAACGGCTGCTGGACTGGCGCGCGCCGTTGCGCGGGATCAAACGCAAGGCGGCGGACGGATTGATCCAGTATGTCGCGGCGCGGCGGGAGATGATCCGCTACGAGCAATGCGATGCCCGCGGGCTGGACGTGGGCAGCGGCCCGATGGAATCGATGTGCGGCGCGACGACGGATCGGATCAAAGGCCACGGCCGCCGCTGGGATCTGGACAATGCCCAGGCGATGATGGCGTTGGAGGCGTTATACCAGAGTACCGGGCTATGGGACCGATACTGGTCCAACGCCTTTGCCCACAAGAATTAACCGTCGTCCAGAAAAACGGACACGCCCTGCCTCACGGACAGCGGTTGGGCTGAGAAACTGGCCGAAGACCTGGTAGCGTTTCTGTGGGACGGCCAGACCGGGGCGTTGTTGACGCGGTTGGGCGAGTTGTCGCAACAAGCCGGCCCGCCGTTGGAAAGCGACGCCGCCAACCATCCCCGCAAGGTGCTGGCCCAGTGCCTGGGCTACGTCGAGAAACACCGGGACCAGATGGACTACCCCAAGTACCGCGCCAAGGGCTGGCCGACTGGCTCAGGAATCACCGAGTCGGGCGTGAAACTCTACGGAAAACGGGTCAAGGGCAGCGAACAGTTCTGGAACGTGCCAGGAGCCGAAGCGATCCTGGCCTTGCGAAGCAAATGGCTCAGCGAAGACGAAGCCTCGCAACACTACTGGTTGGGGTGGCCTCCGCAAGCCGTGGCCGCATAAACTGTCACGCACCCGCTTCCCAAGGTCTGGACATTTTGTGCTTGCAAATTTCCCAAAATAATATTATTTAACGATAGGATTGAAATTGTACGTTCTGTCGTAGCGTCGCAAATGGAGAGACCTTGTTGCAATAATACTGGGCTGAGCTAATACAACTCTCGTCATTTCACAAGCGAAAGGTCGGTGCTGCATGTCTCGGATTTATATGCATCGGTTACAGTCTTCGCGCGGCGCGTTTACGTTGGTTGAGCTATTGGTTGTAATCGGCATCATCGCGTTACTAATTTCCATTCTTCTTCCCGCCCTGAATAAAGCGCGTGAAGCGGCGAAGACCGTGGCGTGCCTCAGCAATTTGCGACAGATCGGGACAGGGATTCATATGTATGTTTCCAGCAGCCATGGATGGTTGCCCAGCGATGGGGGCGACGCCGGGCCTAATGGGTTCAAGTTCAAGGATTACTTTATGGATCCGGGCCAGGGCTTCAGCTACCAAAGCTGGGCGGAACGCCTCGTGCTTGCCGGTGCGATCTCGATGTCCATTCCGACGGACAACAATGGATGGGGACAGGACTGGGCGGCCGCGGGATGGGGTTATGACAGGTATCGTGGCGGAAGCTTCAACACCGTGTTTCGCTGTCCGGCGCAAGGCGACGGCGCATATGAGTTCGGCAAATCGGGAATGCAGTTTCAAGGCTATGGCTATCAGCCTTATTTTGGATATGTCAACGGTCAGCCTATAGAGGATTGGCCACCCACCGCGAGCTATTTCCATTTTGTGAAGATGACCTCGCAAAAGCCGGACAAAATAATTGTCGTTGACGGCCGGTATCCAAACTTCGGCTTCATTCTGCCGACAGGCGGAAGCTACGACTATTCCGGCATCTTTCGTCGTCACGGAGGTACGCAGCAGTCGCAGTACATGAAGGATCTCGGAGTTACACGCGCGGGCGCCAACTACCTG
>JADLAP010000133.1 GCA_020848195.1 Phycisphaeraceae bacterium | reverse complement strand
CAGCACGCCCAGGCGTCCGCTGGTTCCCGCGCCGACGTAGATCAGCCGGCCGCCGGATTTCAGCCTGATGACCGCGTCTTCCACCAAAGCGGTCAATGCGGGGATGGCCCCACGCACCACGCGAGGCACGTCGCTGTCCTGGGCGTTGATGATGCGCAGCACCGACTCCGCGCTGACCGCGTCGATGGCGGCCGAGGCGGACAGACGCTGCTCCGTCAGCAGATGGCCCCGATCCGGCGGAATATGCGGCTGATTCGACGTCTGATTCATCGTCCCACCCATGTGCCCGCGACGCCAGGCGAGATCGCGCCGGTGACCTGGGGCAAGGTGATCGGCACGCCATCCTCGCACAAGGCGCCGAGGACCGCCATTTCCAGGGCTTCGCGCGCCTCGGCGGGGACGCCGACGTCATCCAGCATGGCGACGCCTGTGCCGCAGGCGCGGTCGAGGTGACGGACCAGCGTCCGGTTCCGCGCGCCGCCGCCGGCCAGCAGCACGCGACCCGTCCCGCGGCGGCGCGCGGCGACAAGCCGGGCCACCAGCTCGCATACGCTGGCCAGCAGATCCTCCGTCGCCACATCCATCGCGGAAAGCTCGTCGAGCCAGCGATCGTGAAAATCCTCGCGCCCCATCGACCGGCCGCGAGCCTGACGCATCGGCTCGCTGTCCTCGATCGCGCGAACCACCTCCGGCAACACCCGGCCACGGGCAGCCAGCATGCCGTCCGCATCGAACTTCGCTGACGGCACGCGGCGTCGGATCAGGCCGTCGAGCAGCAGATTGCACGGCCCGACATCCATGGCCGCGATCGCCTCAGGCCCTTCGTTTTTCCCCGACAAAACCGTGAGATTGCAGATGCCCCCGAGATTGACCACCAGGCTTGCTGAGCGGAACAGCAGCCAGTCGGCCAGCGGCGTGATCGGCGCGCCCTGGCCCCCGGCAATCAGGTCCGCCTGACGCAGATCGTAGACCACCGGCACGCCGAGCTTCATCACCAGCGGCCAGGGATCGAACAACTGCCAACTCATCCGCTGTTGCGGTGCGTGCCAGATCGTTTGACCGTGCGCGGCCACGGCGTGCAGCTTTTCGCCTGCGGGAAGATGCTCGCGGCACAGTTCCGCCACGGCATCGGCGTAGAGACAGCCCAGGGCGCGGGCGGCCTGCATGTAAACGATGGGTTCCGCGGGTTGACCCTGAGCCAGTGTCGCCAGGGACGACGCCAGCGGCCCCAGCGGAATGCTGTGAAAGCCGACGAGTCTCGCACGGAGTCGCAGACCGCAGCCATCCATGAACGCCAACGCGGCGTCCAGACCGTCCAGGCTCGTTCCCGTCATCACGCCCGCGATGTAGCGTGGGTCGGTCATGGGGGCACGTCACGAGAAAGTCGGGCGGGCCTGCGGCCTCGCCGCTAAACACCTTGAAAATCCGTTCAGTCGCCGGTGACGCGGCTGAGGTATTCGCCGGTTTCCGTGGAGATGCGAATCCGCTCGCCCTGCTTGATGAACGGCGGAACCTTGACTTTCAGGCCCGTCTCCATCGTCGCTTCCTTGAGCTGGTTCGTCTTGGTGGCGTCCTTGATGCCCGGAGGCGTTTCGACGACTTCCAGATCGACGACCTTGGGCAGTTCGATGGTGATGACGGTGGTGTCGGTCAGCAGACCGGTGACGACGGTGTTGGGCTTGAGGTAGGAAAGCGCTTCGCCGAGGACATCCTTGGAGATGCTGATCTGGTCGTAGGTCTGGCTGTCCATGAAGACGCCGCCGTCGCGTTCGGCGTATAGGAATTCCAGGTCGCGGCGGTCGAGGAAGGCGGATTCGACTTCTTCGCTGCTGCGGTATCGTTTTTCGAGGTAAGATCCTGTTTTGACGTTCCGCATCTTGATCTGGATGAAGGCGCGGAGGTTGCCGGGCGTCACGTGCTGGAACTCCGTGACGAGAAACAGTTGGCCATCCATGCGGACAGCGATGCCGGGCCGAAGGTCCTGGGATTTCACGACGGGGCGCTCCTGAGGCGGGGAAGACGATCGACAGACGATCGACGCGCTGTCTCCGCTGAGCCGCATAGTGTCCCATAGTCCGGGACGTTTGCCAATGGGGGATGATCGCCGGCGGTTGGAATTTCGGGGATGCGGTGTTGAACAACGGTGATTTGCCATGGAGAACGTGGATCGCCGTGGCCTCGGGGGAAGAAGGTCAGTACAATGCCCCGCATGATGCGGCGCATGACGTTCATCGTGTGCGGGGCGGTTCTGTTGCTCGGAACCATCGGATGCGAGAAGGCGTTGTTTCCCAAGGACGCGCCACGGTCGCCGTATGAGCGTTATCAGACGCTTCGGGGCCAGGATCGGCCGATGACGGAAACCAACGTCTGGGGCGGCGAACAGCCGTCGCTGCGCAATCGCCTGAAACCGCTGGATGAACCGTAATAAAAGATAGAAAACTCGTATCCGTGTTATGTCGTTGGAATCTTGAAAGTTGTACCGATCACCCAGCCGATACAAGCTCTACGCCTCACCCCTTGTTTCCAAGCAGCGAGGTGGCTGGAGTCGTCTGGTGCCTGATCGTCGAACCTTGATTGTGCTCGGTGTCTTGGTGGCGTCGATGACGCTGGCTGCCGGTCTGCTGCTGGCGCTGGAACCTCAGCCGGTGCTGCGTACCGCGGACATCAGCCTCAACTCCATCGACCGCCCCCGTCCGGATGAAGACACCCTGCTGAACACCACGCGGCCCCTGTCGCAGTGGATGGCGATCGTCATTCACGACAGCGGCAGCAGCGAAGGTTCGGTCGAGTCCATCGCCCGCATCCATCAGCGACTGGGCCTCGGCGGTCTGGCGTACCACTTCATCCTGACCAACGGCCACGGCGGCGAAGACGGCACGGTCGTCTCCGGTCCCCGGTGGCGCAACCAGCAGCCCGGCGCGTACAGCGTCGGACCCGATGCCGACTGGTTCAACAACTACGCCATCGGCATCTGTCTCGTCGGCGACTTCCGCCGCACCGCACCCACCGATCAGCAGATCGCCGAACTGGTCAAACTCGTCCATCGCCTGCAGCACCAGTTCAGCGTCCCCGCCGAACGCGTGCTGGTCCGCACAGGATCGGGCGATGAGCCGGGACAACTCTTCCCGTTGGCGAGCTTTCAGCGCCAGCTTCTGACGACGGCGAATCCGTAATCCATCCCATCCAGACGCGACAAGTCGCGGCGCGACGTGAGGTCATTCGCCATGCTCACGGCGCGGGTGTTGTCGGCTTTTCCGGCAGCGGAGTGAGGATGTTGAGCAGTTCGTCGCGGAAGGCGGCTTCCAGATCGGGCTTGAGGCCGACGTGGACGGCGACGATCCTGCCCCCGGCGATGATGGCGGTGTGGGGGATGCCGCTGACGCCGTAGGCGCGGGCGACGTCGCCGCTGGCGTCGATGAGCACGGGCATCGTGAGCTTGCCGGCCTCCACGAACGCCTGGACGCGCTCGGGCGATTCGCGGAGATTCACCGCGTAAAACGCGACATCGAGTTTCCGCTGCAACGCCCAGTCGCGGACAGCCTGGACCTTCGGCAGCGCCTCGCGGCAGGGACCGCACCAGGTAGCCCAGAAGTCCAGCACGATGACCTTGGCCGGATCATTGGCCATGACGTACGGCTTGCCGTCGGCGAAGTTCAGTTCCACGCGGGGCGCGGGTTGGCCCACCATCGCATGTTCCTGATCCGCGCCCAGTCCAACGAGCGCCTCGATCGATCGCACCGGCTGGGCCTGGCCGGGATCGAATGCGAACATCGCGTCATCCAGCGGCTGATTGTGCTTGAGGATCGTCAGGTCGTAGGTGACGAGGAAGGTCATGCTGCCGGCCGGGGTTTCCTGCACATGGCGCACGGTGGCATGCGTGATCAGCCAGT
>JADLAP010000132.1 GCA_020848195.1 Phycisphaeraceae bacterium | reverse complement strand
CTCGCCGAACGGCGGGGTCGGTGGTGTCGATGTCCGGCCTGGCGAGCATGACGCGAAGCACCATGGCGGTGATCGCCGGGCCTGGCTGCGGGGACCAGCTTCCGTCGGCGTTCTGATGGGCGCGGAGGAACGCCAGGCCCTTGTTCATCGCTTCGTCGGCTTGTTTCCAGTGCGCGTCATCCACCGACGATGCGGCATGAAGGGGCGCGAGAATGACCATCAACAGGCCCCATGCCATGAGTGTGTGGCGGTTGTGCATAATCAAAATTGTAGTGCCGCACACGCGCTTCGGTGCAGGAGTTGCAGGGGAAACAACGGGTCAATCGGTCTTCTCAGGATCGCGTGGCTCCTTCCCCCGCATCTGGCGGAGCTGTTCCTCCATCTCCGCCAGTTGGGCGCGACGTCGGGCGATTTCGTCCGCCAGTCTCACATCCGGCGGATCATCGTGGTAGAAGCTGTAGGGAATTTTCGTCCCCGGTGGAATGACGTCGACATCAGCCGGCGGAGGCTGACGGCGAACCTGGCGCCACGCGCCGATGGTGAACGCCAGCAGGATGGCGACGAGGGCGAAGACGACGCCGTGCCCAAGTCGCGTCGCCGGCGAAGCCTCGCCGAGCCACAAACCCGCCCCTGCCGCGAGGAGCACGAGGGTCATCGCCGCGGCGCTGAGCATCGCCCCCAGCGATGCCGCCGCACGATCCGCCTGAAGCCCCAGCCCGAACGATGCCAGTGCCAGCCCTCCCACCGTCATCGTGACAATCGTGAGCATCAGCCCGTTTTTGCCCGGATCGGAAGCCAGATCGCGCCATGCGATCACCCGCGGCGACTGGGACAGCCGTTGCAGATCACGCGGCGTCTGATCCACCGCTTCGCCAGGCGACCGGATCGGGTCCCACAGGAATGAAGAAGCACAGAGGCAGCAGGTGGTCAGAAACATCAGCACGCCGCAGGTCTGAAGCAGCAGACCGACGCCTTGGGCAAACGCCCGTGGAGGCGGCGTGTCCGACGGAGCCGGCAGGTTCGGGGAAGTCGGCAAAGCCATGACAGCATTATTGCGGTGAAGCGTTCCAAGGGTCGCAGTGAATGCTGCGGATGTCGCTGCGGGATTGCCGGGTCCGCCAGAGGGCCTGAATTCCCGCCAGCAGCACCAGCATCGGCGAGCCGTAGAGCAGCACATTGGCGGTCAGCGCCGCGGGACTGCCCATCATCAGGGCCTGGATGATGCTGACGAGCAGATACAGCGCCAGCACAAGGCTCTGCGTCACCAGCAGCAGCAGCGACACCGACACAGCCCAATTCAAGCCCTTGCGTAGGGCAAAGCCCATACCCAGGAGGATCAACCCCGGCGCCACGCCGAGGAAGAGCATCGCCCAGAAGACCCAGACCATGATGTTCGGATAGTGTGGCCGGATCGCTTCCACCGCTTCGGGATTGTCTTTCAGGATGGACTGGAACTGTTCGATGGAAACAGTCGCGTAGATGATCAGCGACATCAGCGACAGAAAGCCGCAGAACACGACCTCCAGCCCGCCGATGATCCAGAGGAACACCACCGACCGCGACAGACGATGGTCCGCGTGGTGCGGCGAGGAAGGTTCCTGGTCAGGCGACCCCGACCAAGGCTCGCCAGCATCCACAGGCGGGGGTAACTGCGACATACAATCAGTTTAGGATGTTTTCCTCCGGCTTGCCCATCCAGCCGACGCCGGGAACGCCGGGATGCTTCCGAAGGCTTCCGGGGGGCTTCCGGGGACTTCGGACAAAGATCACAAATCTTGACGTTGATTCCAACGTGATGTAAACCATTTGACCCCCTGACGTGTATGACTACCGGACGGAGCGAACCGAAGCCGGGCGAAGTCAGGAACAAACCCCGGCGATTCGCCCAGGAAAGGTCACCTGATGATCGATGTGCAGAATCTGGTGAAGTGGTATGGCCCGACGCTGGCGGTGGACGACATCAGCTTCGCCATTCCGGAAGGACAGATTGTCGGATTCCTTGGCCCCAACGGCGCGGGCAAGTCCACCACGTTGCGTATGCTGACGGGCTACATCCCCCCGACCCGAGGCCAGGCGACAATTGCAGGCTTCAACGTGCTGACGCAGTCCGAATCCGCCCGGAGGCAGATCGGCTACCTGCCGGAAAGCACGCCGTTGTACGCCGAGATGCGGGTGGAGGAATACCTTCACTTCCGCGGCAAACTGATGGACATGGACCGCGCCACGCGCAAGCGTCGCATGGAGGTCGTCACCGAACGATGCGGGCTGGGTTCGATCCGACGCCGGATCATCGGCCAGCTCTCCCGCGGCAACCGGCAGCGCGTCGGCCTGGCCCAGGCGATGCTGCACGACCCCAAGGTGCTGATCCTCGACGAACCCACCGCCGGGCTGGACCCCAACCAGATCGCCGCGTTCCGACATCTCATCGGCGAGCTGCGCGGCAAGCACACCATTCTGCTCTCGACGCATATCCTGCCCGAAGTGGAAAAAACAGCCGACCGCGTGGTGATCATCGCCGGGGGACGCATCCGAGCCGACGGTCCGCCGGAGGAACTGCGCCGCATGGTGGCGTCCGAATCCCGCATCATCGTGGAAGTCAAGGCCAGTGCGGAGTCGGTCCATCGCGTGTTCGCCCAGATGCCCCAGATTCAGGAAGTCAGCACCGAAATCGCGGATGGCTGGTGCCGCGCCATCGTCACGCCCAAAGTGGGCCAGAAGTCGGTTCCCGAAGTCCTGGGCCAGATCGCCCTGACCAACCAGTGGCCCGTCCGCGAAATGCGCCACGAAGTGGCCAGCCTGGAGCAGTTCTTCGTCCAGATCACCGCCCAGCAGCACCAGGCGGCTGCCACGGACATCGCCGCCGCGTAACCACCTCTTCGCACCGCATTCCCCGCCATGAGACCCTTTGCCATGCCCCATACCTGCACCATCGCCAAACGCGAACTGACCAGCCTGTTCTACTCGCCGATTGCCTATGTCGTGATGGGCCTGTTCGCCGTCGGCACGACGATGATCTTCATGATGAGCTTCGGTCCCAGCCAGCCGGCGTCGCTGCGACAAACCCTCGGCGGCGTCATCTGGCTGCTGATCTTCCTCGCCCCCGCCATCAGCATGAGATTGCTCGCCGAGGAAATCCGCTCCGGCACCATCGAAACCCTCATGACCGCGCCGATCTCCGATACCCAGGTCATCCTCGGCAAATGGTTCGGCGCCATGGCGTTTTACGCCCTGCTCCTGCTTCCGCTGGTCATCCTCGCCGCCGTGCTGGAGATCAAGGGCGATCCCGACTACGGCCCGATCTTCACCGGCCTCGTCGGACTGCTCCTCGTCGGCGGCTTCTATCTCGCTATCGGAACCTTCGCCTCCGCCGTCACCCAGAACCAGATCATCGCCTTCCTGATCACCCTCTTCATCATCTGTTTCTTCACCCTCGTGATGTTCTTCCTCCCTCAGGCCGGCTTCATCGGCAACCGGCTTCGAAGCGTCCTGTACTACCTCAACGTCAACAGCCAGTTCGAGGACTTCAACAAGGGCCTGCTCTCCCTGACCAACGCCGTCTACTTCCTCAGCGGCATCGCCCTGTTCCTCTTCCTGGCCGTCAAACTCCTCGAAAGCAAACGCTGGAGATAACAGCATTTTTTTGCCGCAGATGAACGCAGATGAACGCGGATAAGACAAATCAAGTCAACCACAAAGCCGCCAAGAGCTCCAAGACAGGAATAGAAAAATGATGTCATTTCTTTCTCTTCCTCACTTGGCGACCTTGGCGTCTTGGCGGTTCATTTCAGATTTCTTTTATCTGTGTTCATCCGCGTTCATCTGCGGCTAAAAAGACCAAGGATCGACCTCATGCCATCGCCCACGCAAACGGAACGTCGCATCAAATACGGCCTGAATATCGCGGTGGCCATCGGCGCCGCGGTCTTCATCGCGTTCGCCGTCAACTTCATCTGCTACAACTGGCTGTTCAAGTACCGCGGCGACCTGACCGCCACGCGGAAGTACAGCCTCAGCGAACAGACCCGCAAGGTGCTGGCCAGCCTCAAGGGCGACGTCCGCATCGTCACGCTGATCTCCAGCAGCAGCATCTACACCACGCAGACCGCGGACCTGGTGGACGACTACAGCCGCTACAGCGGCAAGATCAAGGTCGAACACATCAATCCCGCCCTTGACGTCGGCCGGGTCGAAAACTTCTACAAAGACCTCCAGTCCCGCTACGCCTCCAGGATCAAGGCGATCACCGAAGCCGTGGAACTGGGTGGCAAAACGCAGAAGGAGATTCAGGCCCAGATCAAGGACCAGGCTGCGGTCATCGGCCAGATCCTCGAAGATTCCGGCCTCAAGGACGATCAGGTCAGGCAGTTCATTCAATCGGTGGCCCAGAACTTCGGCCGCATCGACGCGATGTTCGAAAAGATCGACCCGGAGATCAGGAAACTGCTCGCCGGCGTCATGCCGGACTACAGTGGCGCGATGGAGACGATGAAGGCCAACCTGAACGAGCTGGATGAGCGGCTGTTCAGCATCGCGATGACGAATTTCGCCAAGTTCGCCAAGGATGAATCGCAATCCGCCGCGGTACGCGAAAAGCTGCTGCGGGTGGCGGACATGTTTCGCGCGTCGCGGCAGACGATCGAGCCGGCGCTGACCCGCCTGCGTGCCGTGGAGAAAGCGGAAGACTACGACAAGCTTCGCGAACAGTTGGGCAACGCCAACGTGGTGGTCGTCCTCGACGGTCAGCAGGTTCGCGTGACGCCGGTGGAAGAGATGTACCGGCGAGCGGACAACGCACAGAGTCGGGAGCAATCGACCGAGAACGCCGAGCCGCTGTTTCTGGGCGAAGAGAAGATCACCGGCGCTCTGGTGGCGATGTCGCTGGATCATCCGCCGCTGGTGGTGTTCGTGCAGGGCGGCAAGCCGCCGGTGGTGGGCTATCAGGGCCAGTACGAAGGTGTGGCTCAACTGCTGCGGAACATGAATTTCGAGGTCAAGGACTGGTCGCCGATGGGAGGCCGGCCGAACCCGTACACGGGCCAGCCTTCGCCTCCCGGCCCGCCGCCGCAGCCTCAGCCGGGACAGAAGTGCATCTGGATCGTCACGCCCGTGGAGCCGGGGAATCCGATGATGGGCCAGGGCGGCGCGGGGCCGCAGATCGCCGAAGTAATCGGCCAGCGCATCGCGGAAGGCGACGGCGCGATGCTGATTCTCCCGCCCAATCCCATGAGCCGCATGGGCATGCCCGATCCGCTGGCCGAACTGGCTGTCCGGGACGGCATCACCGTCGAGGCGGCCAAGATCGTGCTGAAGGAAATCCAGCTTCCCAATCGCAAGACCGGCGCCGACACCAAATTCATGCTCAATGCCTGGCCCCAGGAACTGCCCATCACGCAGGCCCTGGCAGGTTCGCAGGGCATTTTCGTGCAGTGCAGCCCGATCAAGCTCCAGGCGGACAACGCGAGCAATGCCAAAACCTGGCCCCTGGCGGTGCTGCGAGACAAGAGCATGTGGGCGGAATCGGATTTCATGAACGAGCATCCGACATACAAGAAGGACGACGCCGGGGACAGTTTCGTCGTCGCCGCCGCCGCGGAACAAGGCGAACGACGATTGGTCGTCGTGGCTGATCAGCTCTGGGCCACGGACCAGATCACGACCTACGGCCCGCTCGGTCCCGGCTCCGCCCAGCTCGGCGCGATGTTCCCCGCCAATGCCGACCTGTTCGTCAACAGCGTCTACTGGCTGGGCCACATGGACCAGCTCATCGCCGCCAGCGCGCGAAGTCAGGACATCCGCCGTATCGAAGACATGTCGGCCGGCGAACTGTCCGCCTACCGTTGGGTGCTGCTGCTGGGCATACCCCTGCTCATCGCCGGAGCCGGCATCGCCGTCTGGCTCGTCCGACGTGGAGGATGAGATTCATTTAGCCGCGGATGAACGTAGATGAACGCAGATAAGAGACATTCAAATTGAATCGCCAAGACGCCAAGGGCTCCAAGTTAAGAATAGAGAGAATTCCTGTCATGTTTCAGCTTTTCTGATCTTGGCGTTCCTGGTGTCTTGGTGGTTGACTTGATCTCGTCTGATCTGTGTGCATCCGCGGCTCAAACAGATTGAGGAATGGATATGAATTTCCGAACGACCCTTGTGCTGCTTGTGGCGGTGATCCTTCTCGGCACATTCATGTTCTGGGCACGCACTCAGCCGCCGCTGCCCGAGGAGATGGACCAGCGGGCCAGCGTCGTCACCAACCCGCTGTTCTCCGCGGACAAGTTCCCCAAGGATGACGTCAGCAGGATCACGCTGGCGCAGGGCAATACCACCCTCGTCGTGGAAAAGTCCGGAGCCGGCGACTGGATTCAGACGCAGCCCGTGCGGTTCCCGCTGAACAACTGGTCCGCCAAGCAGCTTGGCGACGACGCGGCCGGCCTGATGTACACCGAAACGATCACCCCCGGCCAGTCCGGCTCGCCGAGCCTCAAAGATCTGGAACTGGACCAGCCTGTTGCCGTGCTGACCTTTGAATTCACCGGCAAGGACAAAGCGAAACAGGTCGTCAAGCTCGGACGCAAGACCATCGGCGGCCGGGGCTATCTCACGATCAACGACGATCCAAAGGTCTACGTCGTCAACGACGCCCTGCACAAGCTGGCGCTGGATGAAAAGCCCACCGACTGGCGCAAGAAATCCCTCGGCGCGGTCACTGAAGGCGAAACGCGACGTGTCGTGCTGGATCGTCCAGGCCTGAGCGTCGCCATGATCAAGACCGACGGCGTCTGGGCGTTCGACGCGCCGCTGTCGGGCCGGGTCTCCAACGCAGCCGTCAGCAGCCTGCTCAGCGCCATCGGCAGCATCTACATCGGCGGTTTCATCGCCGACCAGCCCGCGAATCTCGCCGCGTATGGTCTGGACAAGCCGGCCGTCACGCTCACGGCCACCCTCTCCGTCGCTGCGTCGGCGAGCAAGGACGAGCAAGCCAAATCCGAAGACAAACCCGCCGAAACCACGAAGGTCAAGACCCTGCGCCTTGGCGCTCCGGTGGACCTCAAAGCCGAACGCTACTTCGCCACATGGTCCGACGGCGATCAGCCCGGCGACGTGGTGTTCACGATCTCCAAAACCGAGTTCGACAAATTCCAGAAGCAGGCCGACGATCTGCGCGACGCAAGGGTGACGCCGATCGCCTCGGCCGACGTCACGGAAGTCGCCATCGATCGTCCGGCGCAGCCCGTGAAGCTGCTTCGCACGCCGGACGGCTGGGCCTTCGGCGATCCGAAGCCCGCCTTCGCCGCGGACCACGGCCAAACTGCAGCCCTCGTGGACGCCCTGACCAGCGCCGCCGCTAAAAGCTATGTCCCCGACGCCAAACCCGATGGCCAGCCGCTGGCCACCGTCACCCTCACCGCCACGGGCCGGCCTCAGCCCGATCACATTCGCATCTACGCCCATCCTGGCGACGACGCCCATCGCCTCGTCCTGCGCAATCAGGAAACCACCGGCTATCTCGTCGCCACCGACAAACTCGTCCAAGTGTTCGAACCCATCCTCGCCCTGCGCGATCGCAACCTCATCAGCTTCGCAGCCGATCGCGTCAGCAAGGTGCAACTGACCCGCCCGGACGGCTTGGCGATGACGTTCCAACGCGATGTCCCCGTCGCGACGCAACCGGCCGCCACACAGCCCGCGTCCACGCCCGCAGCGTGGACGCTTGTGGGCAGCGACAAATTTGAGCAGTCCGCCCTCGACGAACTGCTGGCCCAGTTCCAGCCGCTGATCGCGGCCGGTTGGCTGGACGATCACGCCAACATCGCTGAAAAAGCGTGGAAACTGGTGATCCACGACGCCGACGGCCACACCCTCGACCTCACCGTGGACCCCGCCACGCGCCGTGCCACCGCTACCGGCATCGACAAGGCGTTTCTCGTCTCCGACGCCTTCCTGAACAAACTTTCCGCCGAGTTCCGCTATCGCACGGTTCTCGATCTGACCTCCACGAGCATTGCCGAAGTCACCGTAACGGAAGGCGATCAAATCCTGTCGCTGAGCAAGGACAGCAGCGGACAATACGTGGAAGCGAAGGAACAGCAACTCGACGCTGTGGCCGTGGGCGGCCTGTTCGACACGCTGGCCGGCTTGCGGGCGGACACGTTCGTCGCCCCTGTGCTGCTCAAGGACAGTGAGGTCGGCCGCATGATTCAGATCGCCACCCATGATGGCCGGACGCTCAAACTCACCCTCGCCGTGGCCGAGAACAAAGATCATGACCGGCTGGCAGGCCTGGGCGACCGCTGGTTCCTGCTCAGCCAGTCCGACATGGACAATCTGCGGAAAAAGCTAACCAAGGATTGAAAACCCAACGAGCCGGAAGCGTAAGCGACGGTCCTCTTGTCTTGCGAACCGGAAGCGTAAGCGAAGGCCCTCCCGCAAATCACCCGTGACGGCTGTCGTCGGAGGACCGTCGCTGACACTGTCGCAACCGAAGTAGAAGTGTCCCCTTGTTCAACCGAGTAGAACTGTCCCCT
>JADLAP010000345.1 GCA_020848195.1 Phycisphaeraceae bacterium | reverse complement strand
GTTCTCCGGAAAAGTCATGTTTAAAGTCAGCGGAAATATCTGGATTGAAGGTAAGCAAGGAGCCTTTATTGGCTTGGGTAGGATGAAGTTATTGGAAGGGATTAAAAAACACGGTTCCATTACTGTGGCTGCACGTTCTATGAAAATGTCCTACCGCCAGGCATGGGAATTAGTCGACTCTATGAATAAAGAATCTGTTAAACCATTGGTAGTGACTGCTGCAGGTGGGGTTGGGGGAGGAGGAACAGTGGTTACTCCGGAAGGAGAGAGAGCAATAAAACAATATAAACAGTTGTTTTTACGATTTGAGAAGTTTGCAAAAGGTGAAACCAATAAATTGAAACTTTGATTTTTTTTGGTCAGCGTTGTATTTACTGAGGAATAGCGATAATTGGAAGCAATAATGAATATTGATACGACATATTTCTTTTTTCTTTCATTATTATTCATAGTGTCTTTCTTGTATTCATCAGTTGGTCATGGCGGAGCCAGTGGATATCTGGCCCTGATGGCGCTTTTTGGTATGGCGCCTGCAACAATGAAATCTTCTGCCCTTATCATGAATATTTGTGTCTCTCTGATTTCGTTCATCCATTATTACAGGTCCGGATATTTTAAATGGAAATTGTTCCTCCCCTTTGCCATTGCGTCTGTACCGGCTTCATTCCTCGGGGCTATGATTACGGTGGATGCTGCTATCTATAAAAAGGTACTGGGTGCGCTGCTGATATTTCCTGTAATGAAATTGTTGGGTGTATTTGGAAAGGATAGTGAAGAAAAAAAGAATGTAAATCATCTGATCGCCATCCTTTTGGGTGTTTCGATAGGATTTTTATCAGGCATGATCGGCATCGGAGGCGGTATTATACTCAGTCCCGTTATTTTGTTGTTTCACTGGGCCAACATGAAGGAAACCGCAGCAATTTCTGCCCTGTTCATTTTTGTCAACTCTGTTTCTGCTTTGTCCGGCCTTTTTATAAAAGGAATTAGTATAGACACGTCTGTATACTTGTGGATAGCGATCACTTTAGCAGGAGGTTTCATGGGTGCATGGTTCGGAAGTAAAAAGATGCAGAACCCGCTGCTAAAGAAGATCCTGGCTGCTGTTTTGTTTTTGGCAAGTATTAAACTTTTAGTTACACCTTCAAAATGAACAACTCAGCGATAACAGGCGTTATTCTGGCAGGCGGAAAGAACAGCCGCATGGGCTCCGATAAGGGCATGCTGGAGGTGGAGGGTAAAAAGATCGTTGAAAGGATCATCGAGGTTATTAAGCCATTCATTCAGGAAGTGATCATAATTTCCAATGGAACCAACTACGATAACTTGGGATATGCTGTATATAAAGACATTATCAAAGATGCCGGCCCCATGGGTGGCATCCATACAGCTTTGCAATACAGTAAAACGGATAAAATTCTAGTGATAAGCTGCGATATGCCATTTGTGTCAAAAGAAGTCATTTTGCCTTTGATCACATGGGCAAATTCTGCAGAGGTGGTACTGCCGGAGCATGGCGATGGCCATACAGAGCCATTATGTGCTGTATATTCCAAGTCCTGTTTTAGTAAATTTGCAGAACTGCTCAGAAGCGGTGAATGGAAGATGAGAAACGCAATGAAATATTTTGATGTCAGGAAAATTTTGTTTCCTGAAAATGAAAGTACAAGGCTTAGTTTTTTAAATATTAATACCCCTGTTGAATATCAATCTGTTAAACAAAAAAAGCATGAGTATTCAAATTAAACTTTTCGGTCCTTTAACGGACGTGGTCGGAAGTTCTCAGCTTACCTTGAGCGAAATTGCCGATACAGAATCTCTCAGGAAGACGATATTGGCCGAATTTCCGGGACTGAATAAACATGCTTATAAGATTGCTGTTGGAAAAAAGATAGTGAATGAAAATATCAAACTAAATCCGGGAGATGAGGTGGCTCTGTTGCCTCCTTTTGCCGGAGGATAAATTATGCTTACAGATAAGGAAATAACACGTTACGGCAGGCATCTTCTTCTTTCCGAGATCGGAAAAGAAGGACAGGGTAGGCTTAAAGATTCAAAGGTGCTGGTCGTTGGTGCCGGAGGATTGGGATGCCCTGTGCTCATGTATCTGACAGCTGCGGGTGTGGGCAGGATCGGCATTGTTGATTTTG
>JADLAP010000344.1 GCA_020848195.1 Phycisphaeraceae bacterium | reverse complement strand
TTGGCATCCGCGTAGAACTCGCTCATGGTGTCGTCGTCTTCGAACAGTTTGGGGATTTGTTTGCCGCAGGTCGAATTTTCGCGCAGGATGTTCGACAGTTTGACGGTTTTATCCACCGGCCGTTCGGATTTGGTGCTGGACTGGTTGTACTTAGCTAATTCATCCGTAGTAAGTGCCGGTATATCGTAGTCGATGCGGACTAAAAACGGGGCATGGATGTAGCCGTCACGGCCATTCAGGGTTATACGGTCGATGAACTCGTTTTCATTTATGCCGAAAGCCGAAAGTTCCTCTTGGAGAAAGTCCCGGTATGCTTGATAGCGGGCGGGGTATTTTGCCAGCGCCAGTTTGGCCGACATAGTGCGGTTGTTCCCGCTGACCACAAATCCGGCTTTGTTTATAATAGGTGTGCCCTCCGGTGTGCGGCCGGTGCTGACGAGCAGGCCCGGCTCCAGGTTGCGGGCATATTCGTCTACCAGGGCCTGGGCGCCGAGGTCGCCGGTGTAGTTTCGGTCGTTGATGTTATTGCCGTCGGGGTTGCGCGGATAGCCCGGCGTGTCGGCAAAGGACTGCTCATCGTGGCTGGCTTTGATGTCGCGCAGGTCCACAATGACAAACTGCCCCTGGCGGGTTTCGCCATTGGGCAGGTGGATGACCGTTTTTCTGCCGGGCAGGAAGGGAATTGAGGTCATGGCCAGGCGCTTTTTTCAAAGATGGTTTCGGTCAGCCACAGGGCGACCATTTCCGGATCAGATACCGGGCGTTTCATGTGGTGGTATTTGGCGATGGCTTTAACCGTTTCCGGTTTTAGCCTGCGCAGCCGGGTTTGGAGATAGTCTCTAAAATCAAAGGGGGCGTAGAGGTTGGTTTGGCGGCGAAGGGATTTTAGGTCGCGGTAGGAAGCGGGTACAACCGGCGCTCGTACCGCTATTTTATTTCCGGCTGCGCGTTTACCGGTACGGGAGGTTTTACTTTTTGAGATTTTCATATAAATCAATTTTGAAGCGTATTCAGGGCAGACCATGCGGCTTTTTCAGAAAAGGCGCTAACGATG
>JADLAP010000131.1 GCA_020848195.1 Phycisphaeraceae bacterium | reverse complement strand
GTTCGCGCGGCTTGGCTTCATTGACGGTCAGCGCCCGGCCGTCCACTTCCTTGCCGGACAAGCCGTTGATCGCCGCCTGAGCTTCCTGGTCGGTGCTCATCTCGACGAAACCGAAGCCCTTGCTCCGACCCGTCTCGCGGTCCATGATCACGTCGGCGCTGACCACGGAACCGAACTGCCCAAGCAGTTGTTCCAGCGCGGCCTTGTCCGTCTGGTAGCTGAGGTTGCCGACATACAGTTTCTTACCCATTGCACAATACTCCAAACCATGTTCACTCGGCCCAATGGTGCTTCCGGAGCCGAATCGAAAGAGTCCGAAATTCCGGACTGAGAAGGTCGATGGAACGATGGAGAAGAGCGCGATGCAAATACAGAGGCAATGCGCGAGGCTCGATCGGTCTGTCTGACCGTCAGGAGTATAGCACAAAAAATCCGCCAATGCACAAGCCATCTGTAAATCGTGTCAAAATTCGCCGGTTCCGACAGGCCATGAAGGCCCACGCAGGGTATAGGGTAGATGAAAACATCTTCGTCGAAACTCGCCATCCTGATGGGCGATCCGCATGATGATCTCGATGCTCAGTCCGATAAGGTTAGCCTGCCAGTTGCCGCATGGGTGTTCTGTGGGCTTGATGCGTTCCAAGGGTCTGCTGAGGATCAACAACAGAATGGCGCCGGATGCCTGGCGTCAAGCGGAAGAATGCCGGACTCGCAGAGTCCGGCTCTGAAGAGCAAAATTAAGTTTCGACATCACGTGCTGTCCATGTCGAACACGGCGAGTCCGGCATTCTCCCGCCCGTGGCGTACAACAACCCCCAATGCAGTACTGCCTTGATCGCGGTCAGCGGTAGGGTAAGGATGAGCCAAGCTTCAGCGTCGAGAAATCGACGTCAATATCGAATTCCGCAGTCGCCACCGTCACAAACAATGCAAAACCATTCGCGTCAGGAACCTCTTGGCCGGAAATAAAAAGATCGATGCATAATCCATCCCGCGCGACTCCGGTAAGCATCAACCGGCATGTTGGGGGTGGCGGGACGGATGCTCGCCTCGGCATGAACAACAACACAAGGGCATGCCGCACAACCTCCTTGCACTCTTTTACATACTCCAGATACGCGGCATCCGCAGCATCAATTTCGATGACGTACACCGAATAGTCGTTGACCCACGCATCTTCTTCGCGCAAGTTGCCGATGCGGACCCGATGGACTTCCTTGACGCGATGAATCGCCGCGCCGCCCAGGATTGGTAAAAACGGCGGCTGGCATCCTGGAACACTCAGGATCGCAATGGCCATCACACATACACCGATGGCGATGCGATGAAGCAGATGCACGCGAATGGATGTCATACGCAGCCCCGTCCTGTTTCCCCCACAACACCTGCGATCATGGCCTACTTGCGAAGGTGATTGATGGGAATCCAGTCACCCGGTGCTCGTTCATATTTCCAAAACTTCCAGCCATCACACGGAAATCCAGTCACGGCTTTTCCGGCCGAGGACGGGGATGGGTAAATACGTCCATCAAACCGGATGCGACCATCCGTCTTGCGAACCCTGGCGTGGTATTGTTTCTTCTTGAAGACCGCACGCAGCGGCAAGGCCTGACCAATCAAATTGGCAAGTCTTATGCGTTTTCCGACGGCGACTTTGGGCTTCGCCTGACGATGTGTCTTTCGAACACCAAACAGTTCGTCGGTTTCATGTTGCTTTGATTGCCGAATATCTCTCTTGAGTTTCTGGGACAGGTTTTCCGACTTCACAAATCGGCCCGTCGCTTTGTTGCCCTTCGGCGAGACAATGCGAAGCACGAGCGACTCAAGCTCCTTGATTTGCCTGCTTTCAATCGTCAGATAGACGCTGAACCGATCCCATTTCCCGCCATGGCTGTCGCGAAGATGCTGCTTCAGCCTGGCACGCAGGTTCGTCGCCAGGCCGACGTAATACAAACGGTCGTGGTGATACAGGGCGTAAATGCCGTGCCGTCCGTGGATATATTTCCGAATCAGGTCTGGATACTTGTGCAAAATGTCGTGGGACATCTTCTCGAGATATTGGCAAACGATCTGCGGTCGCGTTGACATGCCCATCTCCACTGTCGTGTGCGACAATACACTGGGATGACATGAACAAGGTATCAAGCGGTTCGTACGGGAACAAGAATCGGCACACGGTCAAAACTGCCGGCGTTGCCGGGCGGGGGCGATGTTGAGGGTGCTGCGATATTTGGCCACCGTGCGGCGGGCGATGTCGATGCCTCGCTTCTTCAGTTCTTCCACCAGTTCGTCGTCGTTGAGCGGATCGGCTTTGTCCTCGTCGCGGATGATTTCTTCCAGTCTGGCCTGGACGGCGGCCCAGCTCATGGCGTCGCCGGCTTCGGTTTCCGTGCCGCCGGAGAAGAACATGCGAAGCGGATAGATGCCGCGCGGGGTCTGGAGATATTTTTCGCTGACCGCCCGGCTGACGGTGGCGACGTGGACGCCGAGCTGGTCGGCGACCTGCGTCATGGGCAGGGGTTTGAGCGCCTGCGGGCCGACGTCGAAGAAGTCGCGCTGGGCTTCGAGCACCACGGCGATCACGCGCATCAGCGTGTGATTGCGCTGTTGGATCGCTTCCATGAGCCAGCGTGCGGAGCGGATGTTCTGGCTGACGAACTCGCGGGTTTTGCGGTCCACGCCCTTGTCGCCTGCCATCTTCATGTACCGCGTGCTGATCTGCAGATTGGGCGTTCGGCCATTGCAGAGCGTGGCGATGTAGCGGTCCTCCTGCTCGTCGTACTCCACGATGGCGTCGGGCGTGATGGTCTTGGCGGAGTCGCAGATCAGCAGCCGGCCGGGATGGAAGTGGAAGCGGCGGAGGTTGTCCTTGGCCTGGTTGATCTGTTCGACGGTCAGGTTGGCGGCCTTGGCGATGCGGGGCAGGCGGTTGGTTTCGATGTCCTTGAGGTAGTCGCTGACGAGCAGGCGTTCGATGGTCAGGTCGACGGGTTCGTCCTCGTTGGCCATAAGGGTATCGATCTGCAGGAGCAGACATTCGCGCACATCGCGGGCGGCGAGGCCCACGGGTTCGAGGCTTTTCTGGAGCAGGAGGATGGCTTCTTCGAGCCGGGCCACCACCACGCCGCGCGGCGCCTGGCTGATGAGGTCGGACATGGGGGCGCGGATGTAGCCGTCGTCGTCGATGAATCCGATGAGGTATTCGCCGGCCCGGCGGATTTCGTCGTCGCACTCGACGACGCCCCACTGCTCCAGGAGCTGGTCGGCGAGGCTCAGCGGCCTGGCGGCGGTGTTGGCCATGGCGTCGAGTTTTTTGTCGCGTTCGCCGTGGTCGGAGGCAGGCCGGTAGGACGGGCCGGTCTCGTAGGTGTTGGCTTCCCAGCTTTCGCCGTATTCCTCGGAGAGGTTGGTCAGACGTTCAAAGTCATCGGCGGCGCGTTCGGTGGGTGTATCCTCGCCGACGCGCAGTTCGCGCTGGCCCTCGCGGTCGTCGCGCTGGGCCTGGGTCAGTTCCTCCTGGAGTTCCTCGGCGTCGAAGCAAGGCTCGCGCAGTTCGAGCGTGGGATTGTCCGACAGCTCCTGTTCGATGCGTTCCTCCAGCGCCACCGAGGGGAGCTGGAGAATCTCCATCGACTGGATCATGCGCGGAGCCAGCTTCATCCGCTGGTCCATCCGCATATGCTGTCCGGCATCAATCCGCATAGGCCATCAAATCCAGGGTGTTCAGGGTGATTCGGATGTTCGTGTGAACGCAATTGTATAGCAAGAGTGATGCCGGTGCGCAATCACTTTCGGCATAAGCGTTTTGGATATGCGACGGATCAGGCGGAAATTGCGGTCTGGGTAAACCGGCTCATCTCATGGCCTGCCGGCCCTGGATGGCGTCGCCGAGGACGGCCTTGCTGACAATGTCCAATGTGGCCCCGGTGGGCAAACCGCGTGCCAGGCGAGTCACCTTAACCCCCGTTCGGGTCAATTGTTGCACAAGGTACAACGCGGTGCCGTCGCCTTCCGATGTCGGATGCGTGCCGAGGATGACTTCCTTGATCCGGCCCTGGTCGATGCGCTGGAGCAGGGCGTCGATGTTCAGGTCGCCGGGTCCGACGCCGTCGAGCGGACTGAGCCGGCCCATCAGCACGTGGTACAGCCCGCGGTACTGGCCGGTGGTTTCCAGCGCGGTGATGTCGCCGGGTTGTTCGACGACGAGGAGCGTGGCGTGGTCGCGGCGAGGGTCGTCGCACAGGGGGCAGGGGTCGGATTCGGTCACGTTGCCGCACTGCGAGCAAGCGCGGAGGTTGACGCGGAAAGCGCGGATGGCTTCCGCGAGTTCCGTCGCTTCCTGCGGGTCGGACTGGAGCAGGTGGTAGACGATGCGTTGGGCGGAACGCCGACCGATACCGGGCAGCCGGCAGAGGCGTTCGACGAGGCGGTCCATGGCGCTGAGTCGTCGGGGCGATTCGCTCATGGGGACATTTTACGACCTATCATGCAGTCATGAATCCCGACGACGAGGTTTGTCTCTGTTTTCACGTGACGCAGCGGAAGGTGGTCAGCTACTGCCGCCGGGAGCAGCCGCTGGTGCCGAGCCTGATCAGTCAGTGCCTCAGTGCCGGGACGGGGTGTGGGTGGTGCATTCCATTTCTGAAGAAGCTGCACGACCAGGTGCAGGCGGGTGTGGCGGAGCCGGATTTGCCGGTGTCGCCGCGGGAATATGCGGCGAAGAGGCAGGCATACCGGGACAAGAAAGACGCGACAAGTCGCGGCACTACGTAGTCGTCATTCACGACGCACAAACACGGCGCGACGTCCACGTGATTCACATCCTCACACGTTCGCGTGCAACGTGGCCCACGCGGGTGGCGGGACGGCGACGCCGTCGCGGCAGACGATGGGGAAATGTTCGCCGGCGTCGAGCATGCGGCCGCCGACGGGCAGGTGGATGAAGTCCGCCATCGGGTGCGGCCGGCCGGTGAACACGGCTTCGCTGGTCATGTAATGGATCGCCAGCGCGCGGCGTGGCCGGGTGGACATGTTCATCGGCGAGCCGTGCCACGTCAGGGAATGGTGGAAATGCACTTCGCCGCGTCGCACGGGACGGGCTTCGACCTCCAGCTTGCACGACTCAACTTCCGGGGGCCACGTGAAACCCTCGGTGACGCTCGTGAATTCGGGCATGTTTTTCAGGCCGCCTTTCGTGCCCAGGAACTGCATCTGTTCGCCCCAGCGGTGTGAGCCGGGGACCATCCACATGCAGCCGTTCTCGATTTCCGCGTCGTCGAAGGGAATCCACGCGGAGACGGGGGTCATGGGGCTGATGGAGGGCCAGAGGGGCGCATCCTGATGCCAGCCGGTGGCGCCGCCGTAGTTCGCCGGCTTGTACTGCACCTGGTCGTGCCAGACCTGAAGGTCATTGAACCCGGTGGTTCGGCTGATGGCCTCGACGATGGCCGGATGATGGACCAGCCAGCGGAACTCCGGAGCGGCTTCCCAGATGTTGACGATCTGCCAGACGGTCTGGGCGGGATCGCCGGTGAGATTGCGGAAAAGCACGGGCTTCGGCTCCTGGGGCGCGAAGCCGTCGGGGCCTTTGGCGATGACGCGGTCGAGGGCGTCGGAAAGGGCCTGAATCTCATCGGATGTCAGGACATTGGCGATTTTGAGATAGCCGTCGCGGGCAAAAGCGTCGACCTGTTCATGGTTCAACATGGCGGTGACTCCGTGAGGTTGGGTGATGGTCACGGAGAAAAGGTAGAGCGGAAATAGGGGGCGGACGATGACGGGATCGGTCAAGTGATGCGCGATTCGATCATGACGTCCGGGGACGATCAGCGGGACGGGCGGGCCTGCTTCCGGGAGCGGCCGCGCCGCTACACATCGGCGGGGGTGGTCAGCAGCGCGGCCCGGTAATCCGTGGGCGACAGGCCGTCGATCTGGTGGAACGCGCGGCTGAAGTGGTACGGGTTGTCGAACCCCACGCGGGCGGCGACCTGCTTGACCGACATATCCACGTCGGCCAGCAGTTTCCTCGCGGCTTCGATGCGCTTTCGGCGCAGAAACATCATCGGACTCAAGCCCGTCCACTGCCGGAACAAGCGGTTGAAATGGGGCATGCTCAGCGACGACGCCTGGGCCAGTTGCTCGGCGGTCAGCGACTCGTGGAACCGGCTGTCAATCACGGTGATGGCGCGTTCGAGGCGAAGACGGTTGCGTTCGTCGAGTCCCGCCTGATCCTCGCCGGCGCGGGGCATTTCCATCAGGTCCAGCACCGCCCGCAACACGTGGGCCGCCGCCTGCGTTTCCCCCAGGGGCGAGGCGGTGTTCCATGCTTTGAGCGCGTCGAGCAATGTCGTGACCACGCGATGCCCCGGCGCCAGTTGAGTCAGCGTCGGCAGCCTCAGTCCGCGGGTGAAACGAACCTCATACGGGCTTCGACGTCCCACCTGTTTGCAGCGCGGCGGCACGCTCGGCGACAGATCAAAATGAATCGCCAGATGCTCGCACACCGGCTCCGACTCGCCCTCCACACCCTGAATCACATGCGGCACAAAGGGACGAACCAGCAGCAACTGGTACGGCAACATCTCCAGTTTCCGACGCCCCAGTTTCACCTTCGCACGACCGGCCGAAAGCAGCACCAGCTCGTGATCGAAGATGATCCGAGGCCCAGCCCGCAGCGAACCGCGAACCAGATGCGCGATGCGAACCTTCGGATGCAGATCAGCCGGGTCCAGCCATAGCGTCTTGCGATGGGCCGACACGGCATCCACCTCGGCCTGAATGTCCCGGGTCGCATGACCGATCCGGCGATTGGTTTGTGAAAGCGAACGTCTCATGCGAATCCCGTGCTGGCCAAGGAACGCTATGATAACCCGCTCCATGAAACCGCTATGCCTCATCATCCGTGCCGCGGGCATCAATTGCGACCAGGAACTGGCCCACGCTTTTGAACTGGCCGGCGCGCAGACCCGGAAAATCCACCTCAATCGCCTGATCGAAGATCCCGCCCCGCTGGCTGAAGCGCAACTGATCGGCTTCCCCGGCGGATTCAGCTACGGCGACGACGTGGCGGCGGGTCGCATCTTCGCCAATCGACTGCGGCACCGGCTGATGGACCACCTGCTGGCGGCCCTGGACCGGGGCACGCCGATCATCGGCATCTGCAACGGGTTCCAGGTGCTGGTCAAGCTCGGCCTGCTGCCCGACCCGCGAGCCGGCAAGCAGATGGCGACGCTGGCGGACAATACCTGCGGCCGATTCATCGACCGCTGGGTCCGGCTCCAGGCCCAACCGAAAAGCGTCTGCGTCTGGACCCAGGGTCTAGACGCGCTGGAACTGCCGATCGCCCACGGCGAAGGCCGGTTTGTGCCGCAAACAGAGGACGATTTGGCCCGATGGGAAGCCGCGGGTCAGATCGCCCTGCGTTACGCCGGCGACGACAATCCCAACGGCTCCACAGCCGACATTGCCGGCGTGTGCGACGCCACGGGCCTGGCGCTGGGCCTGATGCCGCATCCCGAGCGGTGGGTGCATCCGACGCATCATCCGCACTGGAGCCGCGCCGCGGCGACGGGCCAGCCGCTGGCCCCGGCGGGGCTGAAGTTTTTCGTCAATGCCGTGCAGCACGTTCAGCAGCGTGCCGCCTCGCCGGTCACCGTGTGAAAAGTTTGTGCGAAAATCGCGCGAACAGCGCTTTGTGCTGGCCGCTTCAGGTGGTTATATTCGTAGCCGCTTATGAAAGTTGGCGTCATCAGCGATACGCATGACCGCTTGCCCAGCTTTCGCCGCGCGATGGCGTTGTTTCGTCGTCTGGACGTCGCCGCCATCTTCCATGCCGGCGATTTCATCGCCCCTTTCGCCGCCAAACTCATCGCACCCAACGCTTTGTCCATCCCCGTCCACTGCGTCTACGGCAACAACGACGGCGAACGCAAAGGTCTCAAGCAAATCCTCCCCCAAGTCGTCGATGGACCGCTTACCGTCATCCTCGACGGCAAAACCATCGTCATGCACCACTGGATCGAGTGGCTCAAGCCCCAGGACATCGCCAAAGCCCACGTCATCATCACCGGCCACACCCACGAGATCGTGCAGCAACAGCAGAACGGCAAGCTCCTGCTCAACCCCGGCGAATGCTGCGGCTGGCTCACCGACCGCTGCACCGTGGCGCTGCTCGATCTCGACACGCTTCAGTCTGAAATCGTCGAAGTCCACGAGTGAACGCACATCATGAGGACGCGACAAGTCGCGGCGCTACGTCGTGACACGATGTCGCGGCGCTATGTGTTAATTTGGGTAGTTTGTATCGTTTGCGCCGTTTATTTGGTTTAATCCTGTTGAATGGAGTGTACGGATTGTCTCGACGTTAAGGATCGCATGGGCTATAAGGGTTGCAGGGACGGCAGCGACCGCACCGGTTGTAACGCCCGTTCCCGGGAGCATCGCCCATGCGTCACCTCGCCCGGATGTTCGTGGCCGCACTGATGGCCGGGTTGTTCTGTGGTTCCCTGCACGCCACGCCGATTCAGACGACGATCGCCATCGATCAGGCGATCACCGGCGCGAGCAAGCCGTACTCGGTGTTTCAGGAGGAGCGGCCTCAGACGTGGCCGTGGAAGTTCTTCATGCACCCGGCCGTGACCGATCCGCTCCAGCGAGGCTGGGCCTTCCCCGAACGCGGCTACAACAACTGCACCCCGCAGGTGCTTGGCCAGATCCTCGGCGTCGGCAGCGTCAACAACATCGGCGTGTACGTGATCTATGACATGCTCGTCCAGGAACTGGTGCCCCACCTGCTCTACCTCGACCGCGGCGATCTGATCGCACGGGAGGAACGGCCTTGGCTGCCCGAACGGCAATATCCCAAATTCATCGGCGCTCTGGCGCCGCAGACCGAAGCACGGCTCCTGCCTCTCTCCGTGCCCCAGCCTCAGCCCGTGCCCGAACCGGCGACCATGGGACTGCTGACCCTCGGCGTCTGGGCGCTGCTGGGACGGCGACCCGCGCGTCGCCGCGCGTAACCGTTCCGACATGACTGAATGATGAAATCCGAAGGACGAAAAAGACCGGAACAAGGTCAGTCGTCATTCGGATATCGTCATTCGGTCATTCCACGAGGTTTGACGCCTTGCGATTCCGGGTGGATAATGCCGGACTTGCCCTTACACGGCCCGGTAGGTCGTGGAGAGAAGGAGTTGGAAATGTCGGACCAGGTTCAGGACCAGAACGCGGCGGCGGATGCGGCAACCCCGGAATCCCCGGAATCTCCGGAAGTTCCCGTCGATACGCTGCCTCCCGTGGCGGTGACGGTGGATGCGGTCAACCCCACGCGGCGTACGCTGACCCTGGAAGTGCCCGCGGAACGGATTGCCGCCAAGATTGAAGAGAACTACGGCAAACTGTCCGACGACGCGGTGCTGCCCGGTTTCCGTCGCGGCCGCGCGCCTCGAACCCTGCTCCAGAAGCGATTCGGCTCCACCGTCCGCGACGACGTCAAGGCCCAGATCATCGGCGAAAGCTACGCCAAGGCCATCGAAGACCACAAAATCGAAGTCATCGGCGAGCCTGAGATTCAGGATATCGAGAACATCAAGCTCCCCGACTCCGGCCCGATGATCATCAAGGTCGAGGTCGAGGTCTGCCCCAAGGTCCAACTCCCCGCGTTCGACACCATCGAAATCGAACGCAGCAAGGTCGAAGTCACCGACGCCGACGTGGAGAAGGAAATCGAACAGCTTCGCACGCGGTTCGGCCACTTCCACCAGTCCAACGATCATCCCGCCGAAGCCGGCGGCTTTATCCAGGCCCACATCCGCCTCCTCGCCGGCGAGAACGCAGCCGACGACGCCGAGGAACTGCTCCATCACGAAGGCATGTACGTGATGGTTCCCGGCGACATGTCCGACGGCAAGGGCCACATCAGCGGCATCATCGTCGAGAACCTCCGCAGCCATCTCGAAGGCAGGAAGGTCGGCGACGAAGTCCGCATTTCGCTTACCGGCCCGAAGAATCACGAGGATGACCGCATCCGCGAGAAGCCCGTGACCTTTGTGGTCCGCATCGATTCGGTGGAACACCTGCACCGGGCCGAGGTCGCCGACGTGGTGGCCCGCGTGGGTGCCGCCGACGAAGCGGAACTGAGGAATCGCATTCATGAAATGCTCGAATCCCGCCGGGACGAGCAACAGCGCAACGCCGAGCGGGAGCAGGTTCGCCAGCAGTTGCTCCAGCGGATCGAGTTGGACCTGCCTGAGAAGGTCACCGGCCGGCAGACGGCCCGCGTGCTCCGCCGCGCCGCGATGGAACTGGCCTACCAGGGCGTTCCCGAAACCGAGATCGAACAGCGCATCGCCGAGATGCGAACCAGCAGCGAGGAAGAAGCCAAGCGTCAGCTCAAGCTGTTCTTCATCCTCGACCAGGCGGCGAAGAACATGGAGATCGAGGTCAGGCCGGAGGAGATCAACGGCCGGATCGCGATGACCGCCATGACGCAGGGCCGGCGTCCGGAAAAGCTACGCCAGGAAATGCAGCGCAGCGGCGAGATCGAAGCCGTCTATCTTTCCATCCGGGAAGCCAAGGCGCTCGATCAGATCATCGCCACGGCTAAAATTAAGGATGCCGCCGGAACGTCCGATGTAACCAACGGAAGTGCTCCCGGCAACTGAGGCCAGGCTCGGCGCGTGATCGCCCGCGCTTCGTCCACGGATGCCGGTCAACCCGCGGCTGACGGACGGACAGATGCGCCTGCGAACGACAGACAACCTGATGCCCCTGACACCCGCAAGTTTCACCGGGTCGGCGTTGCTGTTTCTCGCCCAGTCCCGGACGTCGCAACAGTATGCCGGCATGTTCATGTACCTGCTGCTGATCGCCCTGGCGGTGGTGGCGATGGTGCTGATCGCCATGGCGGCCAGGCGGATGCTGCTTTCCCCGGGAGCCAGCATCACCGGCGAGATTTTCACGCTCTCCGACCTGCGCCAGATGCGGCGGGACGGCATCCTGTCCGAACTGGAGTACGAGCAGGCGCGCAAGGTGCTGATCGCCCAGGGACTGGCCCTGCTCAACAACGGCGACGGCGACGCCGCACTCTCAGCCGCCACGTTGGACCAGACTCAGGAGCAGGCCGATGAAGGCCAGACCAGCCACGACGCCCCCGACCACGAAAACCCGGACGGCCAAAATGCGGCGTAAGACGTGGAAATTCCGGTTATCGGCCCGCATAACTCCGCGTCAGGGCGCGATAGCCATGGTATGATGTTCCGGTTTTCCCCGAATTGGTTTGCCATTAAGGGGCGAAGAAGACTGAAGTTCAAGAGAGAAGCCGGTTTGGACGATCTTGCATGGGAGGCACACTGCGCGATACGCGCGCGGAGGCTCCTGAACCACTCCGGTTCGACTGAGGGAAGAAACGCACGACGTCGGGAAAGGGATTGAGCATGGGATCAGGCGGAAACAGCGGCGGCGGCAACAGCGGACCGAGCCACGACAGCAGCGGCTTCAAGGGCCGGCGCGTGACCACCTGCTCGTTCTGCGGCAAGACCTCCCGCGAAGTCGGCCCCATGGTCGAAGGCCCCAACGACGTCTACATCTGCACCAACTGCGTCGATCTCTGCCAGAACATCTTCAAGCAGGAACGACGTCGCGTTCACGCCGGCCGGCCCACATTCGATTCCGTCCCCTCACCCCGCCAGATCAAGGAATTCCTCGATCAGTACGTCGTCGGCCAGGACAACGCCAAACGCGCCATGTCCGTCTGCGTCCATAACCACTACAAGCGCCTGACCACCACCGAAAACAAAGACTCCGGCATCGAAATCGACAAGTCCAACGTCCTGCTCCTCGGTCCCACCGGATCGGGCAAGACGCTGATGGCCCGCACGCTCGCCCGTATCCTCAACGTCCCCTTCGCCATCGGCGACGCCACCACCCTCACCGAAGCCGGCTACGTCGGCGAGGACGTCGAAAACCTCCTGCTCAAACTCCTCCAAAGCGCCGACTACGACGTCGAAGCCGCCCAACGCGGCATCATCTACATCGATGAAATCGACAAGATCGGCAAAACCAGCCAGAACGTCTCCATCACCCGCGACGTCAGCGGCGAAGGCGTCCAGCAGGCCCTGCTGAAAATGCTCGAAGGCACCGTCTCCAACGTGCCTCCGCAGGGTGGCCGCAAACACCCCGAACAGCAGTACATCCAGGTCGACACCACGCATGTCCTCTTCATCTGCGCCGGCACGTTCGTCGGCCTCGATGAAATCATCCAACGCCGACTCGGTCAACAGGCCATCGGCTTCGCCACTGAACAGGCCAGCGACATCGAACAGGATGAGCGCCAGTTCCTGCTTTCCCAGGTGACTCCGGAAGACCTCATCGAGTTCGGCATGATCCCCGAATTCGTCGGCCGTCTGCCCGTCGTCACCGCCCTGCATCCGCTCTCCGAGGACACGCTCATCAAGATCCTCACCGAGCCGAAGAACGCGCTCGTCCGACAGTACCAGCACTTCTTCACCATGGAAGGCGCGGAACTGGAATTCACCAGCGACGCCCTGCAGCTCTTCGCCCGGCGCGCCATCGCCCGCAACACCGGCGCCCGCGCCCTGCGGTCGGTGATGGAAGAAGTCATGCTCGATCTGATGTACGAACTGCCCGACCTGCAGAACCGCGGCGTCAAGTACATCCTCAACGCCGAAGCCATCGATCGACGCCGCCCGCTGACCGCCATCCGCGTGGCAAAGAAGGAATCGGCGTAAATCACCGCGGCGAAGACGCCGCGGCTGTGAAAGATCGACAACGCAAGTCTGTCTTAGCTGCGGCGTCTTCGCCGCAGTGCCTTGCGCTCACCCATACCGCCACATCTCGCCGGGCGCCATCGCCTTGACCTGCACGCCCCGCGGCGCAAAGGCGCTGATGTCGCTCGTCAGCGCCCCGAACGTCGCGTAGTGGATCGGAATCGCCACCTTCGGACGAATCAGCTCCGCCGCCTTCGTACCCAGCCGCGGCCCCATGGTGAAGCGGTCCCCCACCGGAATCGCCGCGATGTCCGGCTGATACATTTCGCCGATCAGCTTCATGTCGCTGAACAGGCCCGTGTCGCCGCAGTGGTAGATCGTCACGCCACCGATGTTCACGACGATGCCGCACGGCTGGCCCATGTACCTGCCGTTGTAGGACGACGAGTGGAACGCCTGTGTGAAGGCGATGAAGCCGAATGGGGTTTCGAGCTGGCCTCCGGGGTTCATGGGTTCGAGCTTTTTGACGCCCTGTTCCGCGAGAAACTGCGTGATTTCAAACGCGGCATACACAGTGGCTCCAGTGGCTTTGGCGATGGCGACGGTGTCGCCGACGTGGTCGTTGTGGCCATGGGTCAGCGCCAGGTGGGTGCAGCGGACGTCGGCGGGCTTGTGCGTCGCCAACGGGTTGCCGGTGAGGAACGGGTCGATGACGAGACTGTGCCGGTCGGCCGCAATCCACAGGCCGGAGTGACCGAGGAAGGTCAGTTCAATCGCCATGTCGATTCTCCTTGCGAGTCGCCGACTTGCGTGTCATTGGGGATGCAGCAGCATCAGGGCCATGGCGACGACGTACAGCGCCATGCCGGCCAGGAGGATCAGCAGCCCCGCGCGGTAGCAGCTTGTCTTGCGGTCGCGGTAGGCCAGCGCCTCGGCGAGCCATTGCCTGGGTTCATCGCCGGGCTGTTGCGTGAGCCATCGCAGATGCAGCACGCCGCGGACGACGACGATGCCGGCCAGCAGCGAAAGCCCCACGCCGCCGACGATCAGGCTCTGCGCCAGCACGCTGGTCCCCGCCACGAGCCGCCCGGAGAAACCGGTGGTGGTAATGACGATGCCGCAGAGGCCCAGCACCACCTGCGCGCGGTTGTGCAGGATGGTGAATTGACGTTCGAGCAGTTCCATGGCCTTGACGGGCTGGTCGGGGCCGTAGAGGTCGAGGATCCGATCGAGTTCCCGCTGTCGATTCAGGCCGTTCATGCCGTCATGATAGCGGCAAACGCATGATCATCCGTGCCGATAGAACGGCAGATCGACGACGACGGCGTCGAGTTTCTGCATGCCCAGATCAATGGCGGCGGTCTGGCCGGTGGTCAGCGCGCCAGCCTGCACGTAGGCCATGGCGATGGGATAGCCCAGCGTGGGCGACAGGCAACCACTGGTGACCTGGCCGACGACGGCGTCGTCCTTCAGGACGGGCATGCCCTGGCGCGGGGTGCGTTTGCCTTCGCACCGCAGGCCGATGCGAATCTGGCGCGGGCCTTCCTGGGCGATCTTTTCCAGCGCGTCCTGGCCGATGAAGCGTTCGCCGCGGTCGCGGGCGTGCTTGTCCATGTTGACGGCAAAGGTCAGCCCGGCCGTCAGCGGATCGATGTCCTCGGTCAGTTCGTGGCCGTACAGCGGCATGGCGGCTTCGATGCGCAGCGTGTCGCGAGCGCCTAAGCCGCAAGGCCTCAGCGGCGACTGGGCGCTGGTGTCCCGCGCCAGAAGCGACAGCGCCTTCTCCGCCATGCCCGCCCCCATCATCACTTCCACGCCGTCCTCGCCGGTGTAGCCGGTGCGGCTGATCGTCAGCTTCAGAATCAGCAGATTTTTCGTGCAAAACGCATATTTCTTGAGCGTGGGCACTTCGCGTGAAAACTTGCCGATGATCTCCATCACCTTCGGACCCTGCAGCGCGACCATCGCGGTGCTTCCCGTCTGGTCCTCCATCTTGACCACCATCTTCTGCTCGGCGATCTGCTGCTGAAGATGGCTGACGATCTTCGTGCGGTTGGATGCGTTGACCACAAGCAGCCAGTGGCCCTCGAAGCAGTAGACGATGACGTCGTCGAGCACGCCGCCGCGTTCGTTGCACATCAGCGCGTAGCGGCAGGTCTTCGGCTGCATGTCGGTGACGTAACGGGTCAGCGTGCGTTCGAGCAGCCGTCGGGCATGCCTTCCGCTCAGCTCGATCCGTCCCATGTGGGAGACATCGAACAAGCCGCCGCACGCGCGGACGTGCTGGTGCTCCTCGATGATGGAGCCGAAGCTGATGGGCATTTCCCAGCCGGCGAAGTCGACGAACTTGGCGCCCTGGCCGGCCATGAATTTGTAAAAGGGTGTGCGTTGCACGGCTTGGCGTTCTCCTCAAACAGACCATCCCGCCGCCATCGGCAGGGCGAGGCATCATATCACGCCGGCCCCCGGAAGGACGAAAAGAGACTGCCATGCCGGAATGACCGAAGGTCCAAGTCCGAATGACAAATGATAATCCCATGGATTCGTGCAGTACCGCTCATCCATGGGTGTCCCTTGACATTTCCAGCCGCGGGCAGACTGCCCGTGCGTCTTGTCATGCGGATATGGACTACCGTCATCTCTTCCGCCAGTAGTCCAGCGTGGAGTGGATGATCTGGTCGAGATCGCGGGTCGGCGCGTAGCCGATCAGGCGATGGGCCAGCGACAGGTCCGGAACCCGGCGGCGCATGTCCTCGAAGCCTTCGACGTAGGCCTTGTCGTAGGGAATGCGTTCGATGACGGACGAGGATTGCGCCAGTTCGATCACGCGCTGCGCCAGGCCGCAGATGGACACTTCCTGGCTGCTGCCGATGTTGACGACCTTGCCCTGGGCTTCAGGGGTCTGGACGAGTTTGTCCAGCGCCTCGGCCGCGTCGCGCACGTGGCAGAAGCAGCGGGTCTGCTCGCCGTCGCCGTAGACGCTCAGAGGCTCGCCCGCCAGAGCCTGTTGCACGAAGCGGGGCAGGACCATGCCGTACTGTCCGGTCTGTCGCGGCCCCACCGTGTTGAACAACCTGACCACCACCACGGGCAATCGCGTCTCATGCCAGTGCGCCAGCGCGAGAAACTCATCGAGCATCTTCGCCGACGCATACAGCCATCTTCGCGTGCAGGTCGGCCCCAGCACGATGTCGTCCTGGTCGGAGAATGGAACCTTCGAGCCTTTGCCGTACACCTCGCTGCTCGATGTCAGCACGATGCGCTTGCGATACCTGCGGGCAAGGTCGAACACCACGCGGGTGCCTTCGACGATGGTGCGGATGGTTGTCACCGGCTGGTCGATGATCAGCCGGACGCCGACCGCCGACGCCAGATGGAACACGACGTCCACATCGCGCATGGTCTGATCGACGAGGTCCTGATTGAGCACGGTGTCGACGAGCAGGCGAAACCGGGGATTGCCCTCGAACGCGGCGACATTGTCGTGCCGGCCGGTGCTCAGGTCGTCGATGACCACCACATGGTCCCCGCGATCGAGGAGCAACTGGGTCAGATGGGAGCCGATGAATCCCGCGCCGCCGGTGATAAGCGCCCGCATGGGGTGGTCCTCATGTCTGCGTAACGCGGTTTTAGCCGCGGATGAACGCGAATGCACGCAGATAAGAAAAAGCCTGCCAATCCATAAACAGCACCACACTGCTTACGAAATCCATTGCCATCACTGATACGCAGTAGAGTGGGCAATTGTTCTGGTCTGGCTTCATCTGCGTTCATCTGCGTTCATCTGCGGCTAATAAAAGACGTCACGCCGCGGAGCGTTCGCCGAGGGCTTCGGTGAGTTGCTGGAAGAGGCCGACATAGTGCTGGGCCTGATGCTCGGGGCTGAATCGCTCGTGGGCGAACCAGCGGCATCGCAGCCGCAGGGATTCGCGGGCGTCGGGATTGAGGTCCAGGGCGTGATCGAGCATGTTGGCCAGGGCGGGTGCGTCGCCGACGGGCACGGTCCATCCGGTCATGTCGGCACGGACGACCTCGGGCACGCCGCCGACGTGGGAGGCGATGCTCGGCGTTCCGCAGGCCGCGGCTTCCAGCAGCACGTTGGGCAGATTGTCCGCGCGGGTGGGCAGCACATGGACGTCGGCGGCGCTGTAGGCCAGCGACAGCAGGCGTTCATCTTCGATCTGACCGACGGGATGATGCCGGACGTGGCTCGGCACGTTTTCGGCGCGTCCTTCGCCGAGGGTCAGCCAGAGCAGTTTGCGTTGGGGTCGAAGCCGCAGCGCTTCCATGAGCACGCTGACGCCCTTGCGGGGATCGACCACGGAAGCGGAGGCGGTGAGGATGGCGTGCATGTCGGCGGGCAGCCCCAGCGCCGCGCGGGCCGTGCGGCGATCGACGGGGCGGAATCGCTGGAGATTGACGCTGTTGGCGATAGCTCTGACGTTCCGACCGGCGAGCAGGCCGCGCTGCGCTTCGGTCGCCAGCCACTGCGACGGCGTGACGAATGCGATGTTGCCCGCGCGCTGCAGCGCCACGTGGCGCTTCTGGCAACCGAGTTCGGGCTTGAGTTGTCCCTTGCCGTGGCCGATCTGCTGCGGACACGAGCAGCGGCAACCGCGGGTGAATCCCGTGCAGTCGTAGCTGTACGTGCAGCCGCCGGTGAAGGCCCACATGTCATGCAGGGTCCAGACCACCGGGGCGACGGTGGAAAGCTGCATCGGCAGCGAAACGGAAAGGTTCGCGGCATGGATGTTGTGGACATTGACGATGTCGGGCGACGTTTCGCGGATCAGGCGTTCGAGCTTGGCGGCCATCTGGCTCAGTTGCAGTTGGCGTGACGCGGAGGACCAGAGCCGGCCGCAGATGCGTACCGCCGCTTCCGTGGACAGGGGCAGCCGCGTCAGGTCGCAGCCGCCGCTGTGGTGATGCGCGGTGCGGGCGAAAGCCCATCGCACATCGTGGCCCTGCGCTTCGAGCGCCTCGGCCAGCCTTTCGGCCGCGATCGCCGCGCCGCCCTTGCCCCGCCAGTCACTGACCATGAGGATTTTCATGCCGCTGTCCTCCGCCGTGACCCCTCCCAGACTCGTCCCGCGACACC
>JADLAP010000130.1 GCA_020848195.1 Phycisphaeraceae bacterium | reverse complement strand
TCCAGCGTACAATCCTCCGCGAGCATCATCATCTGATCTGGAGCGCCTGGCATGCCTATTGGCAAGAGCAACCAAACCGTTGATCTACTCAACGACAGCGCCGCCGCCGACCTGCGCTTTGATCGGAGCCGCCTGGTCGTCACCCTGACCGATGGACGCGAAATCGCCGTACCGTTGCGCCTGTATCCGACGTTGGCACGCGCCGGAGCGGCCCAGCGGGACAACTGGCAACTGATCGGTCCTGGCAAAGCATTTCATTGGCCCGACCTGGACTTGGATCTGTCCGTGTTCGGACTGATCAACGCGCTGCCTGAGGCCACTCCCCCGCCTCCGTCCCCTCCCCCCGACCAAACGGCGGCCGCTGCGCCGGTCGATCGCCACACCATGCAGCGGTGGGTCCAGGAGGCTCTACAGCAACTGGGTGGCGCCGGCAGTGCCCTGGACGTCTGCCGGACCGTTTGGCGCAACCATCAGCATGAGATCGAAGCCGCCGGCGACGTCTTGTTCAAATGGCAATACGAGATTCGCCAGGCCGCCGACCTGCTCCGCAGATCCGGGCGCCTGCGCTCCGCCGCCGGCCGATGGCAATTGGCGTCATAGCAACGTTTTCACCCGCGGCTGGACATGCGCCGGCCGACGGAACCCGTCCCGCGGCGTGCTTGTCGCTATAGCTTTCCTCCGCCGCAGTCCGATAATGGCACTATCGGCAGGGAGGCCGGCCCGTGAGCGAAACCGAAGTTCTGGACCAATCCGAAGTCGACGCGCTGCTGGCGGCAGTGGACAGCGGCACCATGGCCCCGACGCCGGGCGCCGGATCGGCGCAGCAGGTCTTCGGCCCGCGCGGACGCACCCAGTTGGATGTGCAGGTCTACGACTTCAAACGTCCCGAGCGCGTCAGCAAGGATCAGATGCGGGCGCTGGAAGCCCTGCACGAAGGGTTCGGACGCAACTTCGGCGCGGCGTTGTCCGGCTATCTGCGCACCATCATCGAGGTCAGCGTCGCCCACATCGAACAGTTGACCTACTCCGAGTTCATCCACTCGCTGCCCAACCCCACCTGCTTTAATCTGCTCAAGGCCGAACAGCTCGACGGGCAACTGTGCCTGGAACTTTCGCCGCTGATCGTCTACCCGGTCATCGACCGCCTGCTGGGCGGATCCAACGCCGATCTGTTCATCCCCCAGCGCCCGCTGACGCAGATCGAACAGCGCCTGGTGCAGCGCATCACCGACCGGGCAACCCACTTTCTTTCCGAAGCCTGGAGCAATCTCACCCCCGTCACCTTCAGCGTGCAGGACTTTGAATCCAATCCGCAACTGGTGCAGATCGTCCCGCCCAACGAAACGGTCGTGGTCGTCGGTTTCGAGCTGAAGCTGGGCAACCGCGCCGGCACCATGAGCCTGTGCATCCCTTACCACGTCATCGAACCGATCATGGGGACGCTGGCGGCCCAGAACTGGTTCAGCTATCAGCGCAAGGGGGGACAGGAAGACCACCTGCGCCGCCTGACGCGGAACGTGAGCAACGCGCCGGTCGAAATGCGGGCGTTTCTGGCGCAGACGACGATCAAGGTGCAGGAACTTCTGGGGTTGCAGGTCGGAGACATTCTCACCACCGAGAAAAAGTGCAGCGGCGACGTGCTGGTACAGGTGGAGGGACGCAATAAATTCTTCGGGCAGCTCGGACAGTTCCGCGGCGCCAAGGCCGTACGCATCGCCCGTCTGTGTCAACCGCCCGAGGCGACGCCGGCCGACAAGCAGGAGCATCATCCATGACGCAGGCGGCCGCCCCCTCGCGCGCCGGCGTACGCGGCGGCGCGCCGATACGGGGCGTCGGCGGTTACCTGCGCCGTTCGGCGCTGCCCCTGGGCAGTCTCCTGTTCCTGCTGCCGCTGATCGTCCTCTACGAAGTCGGCACGCGCCTGTATGCCTTTGACCCGGTTCATCAGACCGAACAGCGGATTATTGCCTTCAACCTGCTGCGGGACTTTTTTCAGTTGGTTGGCGCGTCGGGACGCTATCTACCGGCCTTGGCCGTCGTCGGAATCCTGCTGAGCTGGCACATTGCCCGCAACGACCCGTGGCGGTTCTCCCCGTCCACCTGGGGGCTGATGGCCGCCGAGAGCTTTGCCCTGGCGGCGCCCATCATGCTGTTGAGCGTGGCGGCGGCGCATTATGTGCCGCTTTCGACCGGTGCGGGCGCCGATTGGCGAACGCTGACGGTTCTCTCCCTGGGGGCCGGGATCTATGAGGAACTGGTCTTTCGGCTGATCGGTTTTACGCTGCTGAGCCTGCTGCTGCTGGATCTGCTGCGCCTTCCCAGAACGCTGGGCCTGATCGCCATGATCGTCGTTCCGGCCGTCCTCTTCTCGCTTTATCACTATCTTGGCGACGAAACTCCGGCCCTGCGCAGCTTTCTGTTTCGCACGCTGGCCGGCCTTTATTTTGGGGTGATTTTTGCCACTAGTGGGTTCGGCATAACCGCTGGATCGCACGCGGCTTACGACATTCTAATCGTCCTGATGAGTACCTGGCGCACCCCATGATCGGGAATTTTTTTCTTCTTATTGGCCGCTAACTCTCTAGAATATGGTCCCAGGTGAGGTCCGCGGCGTGCGGACCCTTTTCATACCGGCGGATCGGAAGGGCCGATAGAGCCTGTCGTGGCGTTCACGGATGAATGACCTTTCCGAGAAGATTTTCCTCGTAGGATGCGAGCAACATACACCGCCTTAACGTACGACAGATGGGGTCTCCCATTTTGTCGATCTTAGAGAGGACCCTGGGTCCTTAGGAAGAGCACGGAAGCCATGAGCAACCGTACCAAGCAACGTCGTACCGGGGGTTTGACCCTCCTGCTGTATCAGCGGACGCTTCATCCGGAACTTTTCAAGATTCTTGCCAGCGAAAAGGTCAGCCGTCGCGCCTATAACGCGGACGTGTGGGTCATCGAAGGCGGGCATGTGATCAGCTTTACGGCCGGCAAAAATACGCTGACCGAAGTGATCATGACCCGCAACGAACCGCTGACCGATCGCGGATTGTTGCAGAACATCCCCTGTCGGGGCGAGAAATATCACGAAGAGACCTACGGCGGCACGATCCGCTACATGATCTCGACGCAGGAAGAGCAGTTGACGCCGACGCTCTACGATGCCACCCGGCAGGAGATCGCCACCTATGCCGCCAAGCGCGAGCTGATGGTTGCCGAAAGCCGGGGCGTGCCGGAATCGGGCGCTACGCTCAGCGTTTTGGACATCGAGCGCCGCAGCCACGAGCTGCTGGTGCAGAGCTTCCACCTGTTCGATGAGACCCAGATGGTCATCAAGACCCAGGCGATCATCGAAGTCATCAAGGGCTGAAGCCGATCGTCCCCATCGACTTGACCAGCTCGGGCGCTGCGCCCGGGCTGGTTTCTTATTGCGCGCGCCCCCCTGGCGGCGCCGATCATGGCGTGCGGCCGGACGCCGGTTCGCAGCCGTTGGGCAATGGTGTACCATGGCGAGGACACCGCTGGATCGGGCGTGTCCGATCGGCATCGTCGCCAGAGCGTCGCCAAACGCTTGCGGGCGTCGGCCCGCGGATGGGCGCCATGACAGGTCTTGCGTTTTTCCCCTTCACGCCGCGCCCGTGGCCGGCGCGCCCGGTGCGGTTGCCGCTGCTGATGACCGGCGAGTTTGCCTGCCCCTACCTGCCGGACCAAACGGCCCGCAACCAGGTGCTGTTTGGCGCGACGATCGACGGCGAGGCGTATCACGATCTGATGGACGCGGGGTTTCGGCGCAGCGGGACGGCGATCTATCGGCCGGCCTGCCCATCGTGCCGCGCCTGCCGTCCGATCCGCGTGCCGGTGGCGCAGTTCGCGCCCGGAAAATCGCAGCGCCGCTGTCGGCGCCACAATGCCGACCTGACGGTAACGGTCGACACGCCCAGTCCCAGCGATGAAAAATTCGCGCTCTATCGACGTTATATCGAGCGCTGCCACCAGGGCGACGGCGGAAGCTACGAATCGTTCGTCGAGTTTTTGTACCGCTCGCCGATGCGGTCGCTGGAGTTCTCTTACCGCGACGGCGCCGGGCGCCTGCTGGCCGTGGGCATCTGCGACGTGTGTGCGCGTTCGCTCAGCAGCGTCTACCTGTACCGCGATCCGGACCAGCGGAAGCGCGGACTGGGGACTTTCGCGGCGCTGTGGGAGATCGACTACTGCCGGAGACACGGCATCGGGTACTACTACCTGGGGTATTGGATACGCGGTTCGCGGAAGATGGCGTACAAGGCGGATTTTCGGCCTTACGAACTGCTGGATGCGGAGGGAAACTGGATCGCGGGCGCCTGAGTGAAGCGGACGATGGATTTTTCAGATTCGGCGGTTATGTTTGACTCCTCACACACAACCGAGGCAGGAACGGTCATTGAAGATTCTGGTGGTGGAAGATCATACGCCCACGCGGCTGGCGATCAGCCGGCTGATCCGCGCCGCCGGCGCCCAGGTGGTAACCGCGCGCGACGGTGAAGAGGGGCTGGGCTACCTGCTGACGCAGCGCTTTGACGTCTTGCTTACGGACCTGCGCATGCCGGTGATGGATGGGATCGAGCTGGTACAGCATTGTCTGCGCTTGCCGGAGACCCAGCGCCCCAAGCGCGTGATCGCCATCAGCGGCGAATACGATGCGGGCGTGCTGCACGGTCAGCCGGTGCAGTTTATGGCCAAGCCGTTCGACATCCAGGCGCTGCTGGACATGTTGGGGGGAAAGCCGAATTAGTCCGTAGTCAGTAGTCAGTAGTCGGTAGTCGGCAAAGGAGAACTCCTCACTACTGACTACGGACTATGGACTACGGACCAAAATTTACTTTACCTGGACGTACGCCGCGACGCTGTTGAGGTCGCGGAGGACTTGGGGAGTCGCCTCGATCGTGGCCGTGGTTCCGGGAACCAGGTTGGGATGAATCTTGTTGGGGCGCTTGGTCCATATGACGCCGCCACGCCGCTTGGGGAGCGCTTTGAAGTTCTTGCTGCGCGCGTCCAGGGGATCGGCGATGGCGCTATCCTTGAGGAATAGGCGCTGGACGGTCTTGCGGGCTGATTCGCGTACCAGCGTACGGGTGACC
>JADLAP010000129.1 GCA_020848195.1 Phycisphaeraceae bacterium | reverse complement strand
CCTGATCGGTCATCGGATTTGACGGTATTTAATTTCCCTGATCCGCCTGCCGGATTCCCGACAAAATCGCCGAGCGCTGTTCACCGGGATGGCGTTATCGACCGTTCAGAGGGCCTATAACGGCTGGCACGGCCCTTGCTTTTTCTTTCCCACGTGGAATTCGTCGTTCCTGTTTGCCAAAGGAGGTGGTTGAAATGGAAATCTCTAGGGTGAGAAACGGACACCACATTACCGGGCCGGGATGCGTGTTGACCGCCGACGAAGCCGCGCAACGGCTGGGCATCGACACGCCTCAGGTGTATCGCATGATCCAGGAGGGTCAGTTGCCGGGCCTGAAGTTCAAGGGCCACTGGCAACTGTCGCCTCGCTCGATCGCGCAGCAGCAGCCCATGCTCAGGCTCGTGGGCGATGAGGTGTTCCCCGGCAACAACTGAGCGGCTGGTTCGAGCAGATGGGGCGGAGTCGTGGAGAGAAAGCCCAGCCGCGGACGTTCCTGACCGTGTTTGGCCCAGAAGTTTTGGAGAGGAGAGTGACGCATGGTTCCTACCTGCGCTGCGACGCAGCAGTCGGACAATCGCCGCAAGATTCAGCAGGCATGGATGCAGTACAAACTCGACAGGGACGTCGACGCCCGCAATGAACTCATCGAGCATTACCTTCCCATCGTGAAGTATCACGCGGACCGGATCGCGATCAAGACCAATCACCAGACGCCGGCCGACGATCTGATGGCCGCCGGCGTGTTCGGCCTGATGGACGCGCTGGACGCGTACGATTTCGACCGGGGGATCAAGTTTGAAACCTTCGCCGCCCACCGCGTGCGCGGGGCGATCCTCGATGAGCTGCGCGCCATCGACTGGGTTCCGCGACTCGTCCGCAGCCGGACCCACAAGGTCCAGACCGTCCGCGACACGATGACGGCGGAACTCGGTCGCCAGCCCACCGCACGCGAAATGGCGGAGCGGCTCGGACTGAGCATGAAGGAGTTCGACAAGGTCAGCCGCGACGTCGGCATCATCGGCATGGTTTCGCTCCAGCAGCAGATCGGCGACGACCACCACGATCATCCCCGCGACCTGCACGCCGCCGACTTCGTCGCCGACGGACAGCAGCCCGATCCGCTGATCCTCGCCCAGAAGCAGGAACTGCGCGACCTGATCCTCCAGAGCCTTTCACGCATCGAGCGGCTCATCGTCGTGCTCTACTACTTCGAGGGCATGACCATGAAGGAAATGAGCCTCACCTTCGACATCAGCGAATCCCGCATCTGCCAGTTGCACAGCATCATCCTCACGAAACTCCGCGCGGAGATGCGCAAACTGAAACTGCAACCCGGCGCGATCGACGGATAATGTCCACATGCAGCGCCGCCGCCTGCGGCGCGCCTTTCCTCAAAAGATCGAATAATCCCCTGTATTTCCACCGATTTTTCCCCCGTTCCCCTTGCCCCGCGGGCTTCTGGCGGATAAAACCCCCTCACTGTGGATGTGCTTCGGGTAGGTCCTGTTCTTCCTCTGGGGAAGACGCAAACAAGGAAACGCGCTATGTCGATGTTCATCGGAGAAGCTCTGGTTGGCGGCGGCAACGAGATCGCCCACATTGACCTGCTGATCGGCGACAAGGCCGGCCCGGTCGGTTACGCCTTCGCCGAGTCGCTCGCCGGAGGCCAGACCGCGGGCCACACCAACCTCATGGCCGTGCTGGAACCGAACCTCCTGGTCAAGCCCGCCACCGTGCTGACCACGAAGGTCACGCAGAAGGGCATGAAGCAGGCGGTGCAGATGTTCGGCCCCGCCCAGGCCGCCGTCGCCAAGGCCGTCGCCGACTGCGTCGCCGAGGGATTCATTCCCAAGGACAAGTGCGAGGAATACGTCATCATCTGCGGCGTCTTCATTCACCCGGCCGCGGAAGACGACGCCAAAATCTACGACTACAACTACGAGGCGACCAAGCTCGCCATCGTCCGCGCCATGAAGGGCGAGCCGAAGATCGAGGAAGTCATCGCCAGGAAGGACAAGGCCAAGCACCCCTTCAGCCCCAAGTGAACTCCGGAAGAAATGTCCGAAAATCCAAGTCCGAATGACGGATGAACCGAGCGTGTTCATCCGTCATTCGGACTGTTTTTTGCGCGGGGGTGCGTGACGTAGCGCCGCGACTTGTCGCGTCCTGTGCGGGTTACGGTTGTGCCTCGTTCGCCGGCGCGGCAGGTCGGGCTTCCGGCTCGCGGATCACGATCGGAACCTGCACCCGCGCGGCCGGGTCGTGCAGGGGAATGTCCACCGGCATCGGGAGTTGCCGCATGAGCAAGGCGTGCCAGTCGGTGGCGACCGTCTTCGGCGCAGGCTCGGCCACATACGCGGCGACGGCTGCGTTGGCGCTGAGCGAGTTCGATTCGTCGCCGGCTCCGGAAGCGCCCGCCGCCACGGACTGCGTGGCCGCCTGTGTGGTCGCCGGCAAGGTCAGTTTGCTCAGGGAATTCGCCTGGACCTGACGACGGGGCAGGTCGCCCGATCGCATCCACTGCACCTGCTGACCCTGACGCTGGTTCAGGTGCGACACCAGCATCGGAAGCTGCTGCGCCTCCAGCGACAGCACCACTTCCTGTGTCCGGGAGATCGGCCCCGCGGCGTCACGATCCGCCGGCGAGAGCGGGTCCGCTTCCGTTTTGAGAATCCGGACGCGATTCGATGCCGCCCATTTCAGCACGTCCCCGCGGCTGAGACCGACTTCCGACGTCACCACCTCCAGCCCGACATCCAGCGGCGTGCCCGCCTTGTCAGGCGATATTTCCTCGGGTATTTCCGGCTCGGTGGCGGGGCCGGCCGGCTTCGACACCGATGCGATCGCCGCAACCGCGGGCGCTGCCGGGGCTGCCGGGGGCACCGGGGGCGCGGTGTCTTTGTCCGAATCCGCCCGATCGGCAAGCGCGACGTCCGACGTCTCGTCCAGCGTTCGGGACTGGACCGGCGATGGGACTGGAGCCGCGATGCGTTCGCGCTTGTCGCGGGCACCGGTGAGTCTGGCGCCGCGGATGGTTTCCGCCGGGACCGGGGGAATTTCCGGGATGGCGTCAGTGGTGCTGTGACCCATCGTAGCGGCTGCGGTCGGGGCTGCGGCTGCGGCCGGAGGCGAAGCGGCTTGCGCGGACGACGAAACTTCCGAAGTCGGGGTCGGGGCCTGAGCCGGGGCCTGAGCCGGGGCCTGACCCGGGGGCTGATCCGGGGGCGGGGCGGAACGTTCCTTCTTCGTCGGCGAATTGAGCACCAGTTGCCGTTCCTCGCGGACCCGTTCCGACAAGGTCGGCTGGCGCAGGACGTGGATGATGACGCCGACGACGATGACCACCGAGGCCGCCAGTCCGCCGTAGCTGGTGAGCATCATCAGCCGGTGTCGCCGTCGCGCGGCGGGGGAAATAGGCAGACTGGCGGACTGGAGTTTGATCCTGCCCGAGGACTGCGTGCCCAGCAGCATCTGCCGTTCCTGCGACTGCATCACCTGGGGCAGCAGGTTCGGCGGGGCCTGGTCGAAGGGCATCGACCGCAAGGCCTGACGATCCTGAAGCATCCGGCGGACCAGCGCGCGCAGGGCGGGATCGGCGACCATGAGCATCTCGAACGCCTTGCGCTGCTCGTCGTCGAGCTGGCCTTCGACGTAGTCGAGGATCAGGATGTCGTCGTAGCGGGCGTTCATGGCGTTACGCCGGGGCGCGCCGTCACGGGCGTGCCCTCCAGCGCCATCATCTCCTGTCGCAAGGCCAGGCGGGCGCGAAACAAGCGGCTTTTCACCGTGCCCGCCGGCAAATCCAGCACCTGGCTGATCTGCTGGTAATCCATCTGCTCGATGTCACGCAGCACCAGCACGCCGCGGAACGATTCCTCCACCCGGCTCAGCGCCACGCGCAAATGGTCCAGGCTCTCCCTCTGTTGGACGTTCCAGGCGGGGTCCGGTTCCCGACCGGGCGGGGTTGGGCCTTCTTCCGCCTGCTGATCCAGACTGGCGGTCCGGCGAAGCTTCCGCTTGCGCAGGTGCGATATCGACTGGTTCATGGCGATGCGGATGGCCCAGGTGCGGACGTCGCTCTGGCCCTTGAAGACGCTGATGTTCTGCACGATTTTGAGCAGGACATCCTGCGTGACCTCGGCTGCGTCGTCGCGGTGGCTGACCATGCGAAGCACGAGGGTGTAGACCCGGTGCTGGATCGTCTCCAGCAGCTTCGCCAGGGCCGCCTGATCGCCTCCCGCGGCCGCCAATGCCCACTGTTGCTCCGGTCGGGTCGCCATGCCAACTATCCAGCGGTACTATGATCGTTTGCCGCTTACGGGTCAATCCGATGACGACATCACGCGAACGATACGAATCTCCCCTGGCCAGCCGCAACGCATCGCCGGCGATGCAGGCGATCTGGTCGCCGCAGCGCAAATTTTCCACCTGGCGCAAGCTCTGGCTCGCCCTCGCCGAAGCCGAACACGAGCTGGGCCTGCCCGTCACCCGCGAGCAGGTGGAGCAGATTCGCCTGCATCTGGACGACATCGACTACGACAATGCCGCGCAGCACGAAAAGCGGCTGCGGCACGATGTGATGGCGCACGTCCACGCATTGGGCGACGTGGCGCCGCTGGCCCGGCCGATCATCCATCTCGGCGCCACCAGCCAGTACGTCGGCTGCAACACGGAACTGCTGCAAATCCGCGACGCGCTGATCCTCATCGCGGGCAAACTCGCGGTGGCGATCGACGCCCTGGCGACTTTTGCCGCGAAATACCGCGATTTGCCTTGTCTGGGCTTTACCCACTTCCAGCCTGCTCAGCCGGTGACCGTGGGCAAACGCGCGACGCTGTGGACGCAGGATATGGTCCTCGCCCTGGAGGAGATCGAACACCGCCTGACCACGCTCCGGTTCCGCGGCGTCAAGGGCACCACCGGCACGCAGGCCTCGTTCCTGAGCCTGTTCGACGGCGATCACGAAAAAGTAGACCAGCTCGAAAAACTCGTGGCTGCGAAAATGGGCTGGGATCCACAGCTTTGCTTCGCGGTCACGGGACAGACCTATCCGCGCCTGCTCGACGGCATGATCGGCGCGTCGCTGGCCGCCGTCGCCGCCGCGTGCGCCAAGTTCGCCACGGACATGCGTCTGCTCGCCCACCGCAAGGAACTGGAGGAACCGTTTGAAGCCGAGCAGATCGGCTCCTCCGCCATGGCGTACAAACGCAATCCCATGCGCTGCGAGCGCATCTGCGGCCTGTCCCGCTTCGTCATCGGCCTGACCCAGGTTCCCTTCACCACCGCCGCCGAGCAGTGGATGGAGCGCACGCTCGACGATTCCAGCACGCGCCGGCTCACGCTGCCCGAACCGTTCCTCGCCCTCGACGGCGTGCTCGATCTGGTCATCAACGTTTCCCGCGGCATCGTGGTGTACGAAAAGACCATCGCCGCCAATCTCGCCGCCGAGCTGCCGTTCATGGCGACGGAGGAACTGCTGATGGCGGCCGTGAAGCGCGGAGCCGACCGTCAGGAAGTGCATGAAGTGATCCGTCGCCACAGCCAGGGGGCGGCCCAGCGCGTCAAGGCCGAGGGCATGCCCAACGATCTGCTGGATCGCCTGAAAACCGAGCCTGTTTTCGCGGGCGTGGACCTTCATGCCGCGCTGGACCCGTCCCACTTCGTCGGCCGCGCGCCACAGCAGGTCGATCGCTTCCTCGCCGAAATCGTCGCACCGGTGCGTCAGCGTTATGCCGCCGCGCTGGACTACCAGCCGCGCATCAGCGTGTGACGCTTTCGACGAACATTCACGGGGCCGGCCTCGTCGCCGGGCTGGACTTCGGCCCCGTGATGTGGCCTCGGCACTGAAACACCAGATATTCCCGCGGAGGCACGGGACCCAGCACCATCGGCATGCACCCCAGCACCGACGCGTGGAACGACGCCAGGCGTCGCGCGTCCATCGTGGCGATCCACCGGCTTGCCGCCACTTTCACATTCAGCACCAGCCGAATCGCCTGCGGCGGAATGCCGTCCATCGTCACATTCGTGTTCAGCGTGGGAAAGACCAGCAGATCGCCGCCTTGCAGGTCCAGATGCTCCAGGTCCCAAGGCTCGGCTCCATACGCCTGCATGTACCACTGAAAACCCCAGTGGCCCTGGAAGACGATGCGATGCTTCGGCGGCGGGAGGTTGTTCACGATCAGCCGGGCCGCGTGGCGATCGGCGTTGGCGGTGCGAAAATCCGACCATGTGGCGGCAAGCCCCATCAGCGCGGTCAGCGCCAAGGCTGCGCCCAGCCGCTGCGCCCCGAAGCGAATCGCCGGCCGGCGCTCCAGCTCCCGCGCCAGCAGCACCATCACCGCCGGCAGCAGCGGCAGCATCGACCGCACGTTCACCGTCCAGTTGATCGCCGTGGTGAACGTAAAAATGCCCACAATCCAGCAGAAAAGCAGCCACGTGTCGGGATCCTGCTTTTGCCGCCATGCGGTGCGGACAAGCTGGACCATCAGCCCCGCCCCAGCCGCGGTGAGCCATGCCCACTGCATCGCAATGTTCACGCCCATGCCGCCCGTCGGCAGATGAACCCACGCGCCCAGCGGCGAAAGGATCATCGTCAACGTCAGGATCACAACCGTCAGGGCTGCAACGAGCAGACCGCGTGCCGTGCCCCGACACAATCCCCATGTCAGCGGAACCGCCGTTCCCAGGGCGAGAAATGCCAGGCCTTCCACCATCCGCCACGACCGCAAGGCTGATGCAGCTTCGCCGTTCGCTGCGAGGCTGTAGCCGGAGACGTGCATCATCATGCTGTGGCCATACAGATCGCGGACCCAGCCATCCCACGCCGCCAGCGCGAGCAGGGGAATGGCCAGACCGATCGTCCACCAGCCCGGCTTGCGACGGATCAGCACGCCGTCCAGCAGCAGCAGGGGGATGAGATTGACGCCGGGATATTTGGTCAGCGTCGCGGCGGTGGCCAGCAGCAGGGCGAAGATCAATCCGCCGCGCGAGCCGTCCAGTCCGCGTCGCCACCAGACCACCGCCCAGACCCACAGCGCGGCAAACAGCGTGTCCGCCATGACCGTGGTGGAACAGACCCAGAACGCCGGCGTCACCGCGGCGAGCGCAGCCGCGAGCATCGCCGCTTCATGCGTTCGACACAGCCTTCGTCCCAGCGCGTGGATTCCCAGCACCAGCGCGATGGCCTGCGGAATCATCCCCAGATGCAACGCCCACTCGCTCCACCCCATTGCCAGCCCGCACAGCGCCAGCCACAGCGGCTGTCCCGGCGGATGAAAGTGGACTTCGTGCAGGGGTTGCGTCACGCCCCACCAGTTGTACGCTCCGCCGAGGGGGTCCAGCGGCGACTGGAGCATCCGTCTGGCGGCCCAGAGGAACAGCGGATCGTCAATATGAAACGCCTTGCCGGCGAAGGGGGCGAGCAGGACGAGGGTGAGCAGGGCGAGCGCAGCCTGCTGCGTAGCCGTCCGTTGCAGCCAGGATGGCAGACGCCAGGCGCTCATGCGTGCAGTGTCCTGTAGCGGTTGCGGTGACGCAAGGCGCGCGGGCTGTTAGCCCGCGGCTATCACTTCTCTTCTTTCCAAGGCGAAGGCTGTTGGTCCGCGGCTGGAATAGAGAAGGTTTGTAGCCGCGGGCAAACTGCCCGCGCGTCCATTTGGCACAATCTGGCGGGTCGGGTACAATCCGGGGCTTGGTTCTGCTCAGGAGCAACCCGTTATGATCGAAGCGCTGAAAGACGACCGCGTGGTCAACGAGCTTGGTGGCCGGTTCAAGTTCACCGCCCTGGTGCAGCATCGGGTGCGGGAATTGATGGACGGCGCCCGGCCGCTGATCGATCGCCAGGGTCGGACGGACTTTGAAGTGGCCGTCGCCGAGGTCGTCGAGGGCAAGATCCGCTACGAGCTTGAGGTGGTCGAGAAGGACGAGCAGGAGAACTGATCCGCCGTGGGCAAGCGTCGCGGCACATCCGCAGAGGACGTGGCTTCGCGGGAGACCGCTTCCGCGACGTCCGCTTCCGGGGGGTTCGAGGGACGCACCATTCTGGTCGGCGTCACGGGGGGCATCGCATGTTACAAGGTGGCGACACTGGTCAGCCGGCTGGCGCAGCGCGGCGCGCAGGTCCGTGTGCTGATGACGGAGGCGGCGACGAAATTCGTCGGCCCGCTGACGTTCCAGGCCCTCTCCGGCGGGCACGTGGCGACCAGTATCTGGGAAGCCGAAGACCGGCCCGACGCCCAGCACATCGCCTACGCACGCTCGGCAGGCCTGATGATCATCGCCCCCGCCACAGCCGACATTCTCGCCAAGATCGCTGCCGGCATCTGTGACGACGTGGTGAGCCTCGTCGCCTGCGCGCTGCCCCAGACGACGCCGCTGCTGCTGGCCCCGGCCATGAATCAGCAGATGTGGGAGAACCCCATCACGCAACGGAACATCCAGACGCTGCGGGAGCTGCGGGGTTGTCATCAGGTGGGGCCGGAGTCCGGCTGGCAGGCCTGTCGCACAAGCGGAGCGGGACGCATGAGCGAGCCGGAGGCGATTCTCGCCGCCGCGGAAAAGCTGCTGGGCATCGCGGGTTAAATGCCGGAATGCCGGACTCACAGAGTCCGGCATTAGGCATCGGTATGCTCCGACAGGCTCGGCATGCGATGATTGATCTGCAATCCGAGCCGGATTCTGTGAATCCGGCATTTCTTGTTCCGCGCGTTTACTTCGTCTTCTTCCGCACCGTCTTCTTCGCGGACTTCTTCGCAACCTTCTTCTTCGTCACCTTCTGTTTCTTCGTCGTCTTCGCCAGCACTTCCGTCAGGTCTTTTTCAAACTTGAAGCCGAAGCCCTTGCGGCTGTCGAGGAACTTGACCCATGTGGGGGTGAACTTGAAGAAGCATTCCTGGAGCAGGGCTTCGCGGAAGAGCGGCTGGTCGGCGGCGAAGGGGAAACGTCCGGTGAAGGCGTCCCACGCGCGTTGCCAGTGTTTGGCGTCGCCTTCGGGGGCGGCGAAGACGGGGACGCACAGGCCGACCATCTGCACGCCCTGGATGAACATGGGATTGTCGTTGTCGGCGTAGACGGTCATGGCGACCTTGGGCGAGCGGATGATGTGGTGGCCGTGCCTGGTTTCCAGGCTGGAGACGAAGTAGAGGGACAGGCCGTCGCGGGCGAAGTAGAGGTTGGTGGCGTAGGGGTTGCCTTTTTCGTCCACCGTCGCCAGGCCGGCCGTGCGCCAGCGGTCCAGAAAGGTCGTCAGTTCCAACAGCCATTCGTCGCTCATGGCAGTGCGGTCCTCTTCCCGGGTACTCTCGATCAACAAGCCCAACAGCTTACCGTGAAACGGGGTGAAAGTGGGCTACTCGTGAATATCGGATGAATCGTCGGCTCCGGCGTAAACGATTGCGCGTTTTCGGGTGACGGCGAAAAGGATCAGGGTCAGGGCGATCAGGATGGCGCCGAAGAGGGCGGTGGTCAGGGGCAGGCCGGCGGACTGGGCCATGGCGCCCGCCGCCAGGCCTCCCAACGGCATGCCCATGCGGAAGCAGAGGGTGAACATGCTGCTGACCCGGCCCCGGTAGTGGCGCGGGGTCGATTCCATCACCGCGGCGACGATGCGGACCATGCTGCCGACGAACAGGACGCCGCACATGCCGCACAAAGGCAGCGCCAGGCTGAACCGGTGGTTGACGCTCATCAGCAGTTCGCAGACGCCCAGCCCGATCAGCAGGAGGAACGCGCGCCAGGGCGTGGACTGCTGCCGGCCTCGCATCGCCATCAGTCCCGCCCCGACCACCGCGCCGACGCCGAAGGCGATCAGCAGCTTGGCGAAGCCCGCCGCGCTGTGGCCCAGCAGGTCCGCCCACGCCGGCATCATCTTCGTCACCGGCGCCGCCAGACTCGAGCAGAGCACCACCAGGGTGAACATCACCAGCAGGTCCGCCCGCGAACGCACGTAGGTCACGCCCCCGCGCAGGCTGTCCATCATGCCGGGTATCAGCCGTTGTCCTCGCAGCTTGTCCGCAATCCGCGTCACCGGCAGGTTGCGCATGAGGATCAGCGGAAGGATGACGCCCAGGAAGCTGACGGCGTTGAACGTGAAGCTCCACGCGGGGCCGATCATCACCAGGGTCAGTCCGCCCAGGGCCGGCCCCGCCACGCGCGACAGATTGAACTGCAGCGAATTGAGCGCCACCGCGTTGGACAGATCGTCCCTGGCCACCAGGTCCGGCAGCAGCGACTGGTTCGCCGGTATCCGCACGGCATCCATCATGCCGTTGAGCGCGGTGAGCAACAGGATGTGCCAGATGCGCAGTTGCCCGGTGAAAGTCAGCGCCGCGAGGATGGCGGCGAGGATGGCGCTGCCGGCGTTCGCCGCCACGAGCAGCCACCGCCGACTGATCCGATCCGCCAGCACGCCAGCCAGCGGCAACATCACCACCAGCAGCACGCCATCGGCGAAGACGTTGACACCGAGCCAGAACTTGCCCTCATCGCCGCCAAGCTGGTACACCAGCCAGTCGCGGGCGATGTTCTCCATCCATGATCCGATGTTGCTGACCAGCGCACCGGCCCACAACATGCGGTAATTGGGATACCGCAGCGCGGCAAGGAACTGAGGCCAGTTCGACAACAGCAGTTCCGCCGGCCCGGTCCCGCCGATCACATCCCCGCCGCCCGCCAGATAGCCCGGCGCGGCGACAGGGGTACTGTCCTCCTCCGCGTCGCCGGGATCGCTTCGCCCCGGATTATCCCCGCTGGTTCGGTCGTCCACGGACATCGGCTTCCATCTGCGATCAAGCCTGCAGCTTCGCTCGCAGCCTCTGCATCGCCTCTTCCACGTTGGCCCGGCTGTTGAAGGCGCTGATGCGGAAATAGCCCTCGCCGGCCGCGCCGAACCCGCTGCCCGGCGTACCCACCACCTGACATTGCGTCAGCAGATGGTCAAAGAAATCCCAACTCTTCATTCCCTTGGGCGTCTTGAGCCAGATGTACGGCGCGTTGGTTCCACCGTACGCCGCGATGCCCAGTTCCGTCAGCGTCCGACGGATGATCGCCGCGTTTTCCATGTAAAAATCAATCGTCGCACGCACCTGCTTCTGGCCTTCAGGGCTGTACACCGCTTCGGCGGCACGGTGGACGATGTACGCCACACCGTTGAATTTGGTGGTCTGTCTTCGCATCCAAAGCCGGTGCAGTTCGACTCTGCTACCGTCTTTCGCCTTGCCCGCCACGGTTTTGGGCACGACGGTGAACGCGCACCTGGTGCCGGTGAAACCCGCCGTCTTGCTGAACGACCGGAACTCCACCGCAACCTCGCGCGCTCCGGGAATCTCATAAATGCTGTGCGGAATCGACGGGTCCGTGATGAAGGCGTGATATGCCGCGTCGAACAGGATCAGCGCGTCGTTCTGCTTTGCGTACTGCACCCACCTGGTCAGCTCCGTCTTGGACAACACCGCGCCGGTGGGATTGTTCGGCGAGCAGAGATAGATCACGTCCACCTTGCTTCCGGGGGCCGGCTGCGGCGGGACAAAGCCGTTTTCCGCCGTCATGGGCAGGTAGATCAGACCCTCGAATTCGCCACTGGCCTTGGCGCTGCCGGTGTTGCCCGCCATGACGTTGGTATCGACGTAGACGGGGTAGACCGGATCGGTCACGGCGATGACGTTGTCGTGGCCGAGGATTTCCAGGAAATTGCCCGTGTCGCACTTGCTGCCGTCGGAGACGAAAATTTCGTCGGCCGTGATGTCGCAGCCACGGGCCTGGTAGTCGTGCTTCGCAATGGCCTGACGCAGAAACTCGTAGCCCTGCTCATCGCAGTAGCCGTGGAAGGTTTCACGCCGAGCCATCTCGTCCACCGCCTTGTGCATCGCGGCGATGACGGCGGGAGCCAGTGGCTCGGTCACGTCGCCGATGCCCAGACGGATGACCTTGGCCTGCGGATTGGCCGCGGCATAAGCCTTCACGCGCCGGCCAATTTCGGGAAACAGGTAGCCAGCCTTGAGCTTGAGAAAGTTGTCGTTGATGTGAGCCATGGGGAAGTCCAGGGGGTGTCAAGAATCAAGCGTTCAGAAAAGCTTCAACGTCAATGCCCGCCTCCCGCAGGATGGCGCGCAGCGTGCCTTCGGCCATATCCCGTGCGTGGTGGGGCAAGGTGACCTTGCGGCCGGTTTCACGATGTCGCCAGACCTCGTGACTGCCTGGGCCGGGCCGGTCGAACTCGAAACCGAATGTTCGGAGTCGGCGAACCACCTCGCGGTAACGCATGCCACTGAGCCGGCCCATCAGCGGACACCCACGGGAATCACCAGTTCCACGCTCTGGCTCTGATGGATTTCCGCCAGCTTCGCCGGCAACGGGTCGCCGTGTTCGAGGCAGGATTCCACGATCTTGCGGGTCAGGCCCTGGGCGATCTCCATCGCTTCCGTGACGGTGCGTCCTTCGGCGACGAGGCCCGGCACGTCCGGACTGGTCGCCAGGTAGCCGCCCTCGGCCAACGGTTCCACATGCAGGCGAATGGCGATTTCGTCCATAGCCGATCTCCCGCTTCATTTTACCCGCGGCTCGTTGGATGCACCCGCGTTCACGCTGTGATGCGCTCCTGCGCAAACTGTCTGCCCGCATCCAGCGCTTCGGCGAGCTTGTCGCAGTCCTTGCCGCCGGCCTGGGCGAGGTCGGGTTTGCCGCCGCCGCTGCCGCCGACGATGGGGGCCACGTGCTTGACCCAGTCGCCCGCCTTGAGTCCCTTGGCAATCGCGGAGGCCGGCACGCTGGCCAGCAGCGCGACCTTGCCGTCCGCGGCCGCGCCCAGCAGCAGGGCCGCCTCCGGATGCAGCTTGCGGATCACATCCATCGCCGTGCGCAGCGTCCTGCCGTCGGCCCCATCAATCGCGGCGACGACCAGTTTGCCGTCGCTTTCCTCGGCGATCTTCCTCGCCGCGTCGACCACGTTGCCCGCCGCTTCCTTGCTCTTGAGCTTCTCGTGTTCCTTGACCAGCTTCTGCAGTTCGGTGAGGCCGTCGCGGATCTGGGCCTTGGCCAGCAGGGGCAGTTGCAGGCGTTCCATGTCCTTCATGACTTCGGCGATGCCGACGGGCAGGTGGGCGGGGTCGGCGTTCTTGAGCGCTTCGACGCGGACCATCAGCCGTTCGCCGTCCGCAGCCGCGTGGTGCGCGAGCTTGCCCGTCAGCGCGGTGATGCGTCGCACGCCTTTGGCCACGGCTTCCTCGCTGACCACGATGAAGCCCTCGGCGTCGCCGGTGCGGGCCAGATGCGTGCCGCCGCAGAACTCGATGGAGACCTGTTTCCACCGCTCGTCTTCGGGCCGGGCGAGCAGTTCATTGAGCTTCGGGCCGATCGACACCACGCGGACGGTCGGCGGATATTTCTCGCCGAACACCGCGCGCAGGCCGCTGATCTGCTTCGCTTCGTCGATCGGAGCATAATCCCAGTTCACCGGCAGATCGGCGGAAATGTCGGCATTGACCGTCTGTTCCACCTGTTCGATCTGACTGCTGGTCACCGCCGCGTTGTGGGAGAAGTCGAACCGCAGCTTCTGATCGTCCACGAGCGAACCCTTCTGGTCCGCGGCGGGATTGACATGCAGACGCAGCGCGCGGTTGAGCATGTGCGTGCTTGTGTGGTTGCTTCGGATGCACTGGCGTCGGTCGAAGTCCACGGTAAGCGTGAGCGTCGGTTCTTCCGCGCCGGGGGCGGTGGTTTCAAAACTGCCATCTTCGACGAGGCCGAGGTGGAAGAAGACGTCGCCGACCTTGACGGTGTCCCTGACGCGGAAGCAGGCTCCGTCGGCTTTGCGGATGACGCCGGTGTCGCCGACCTGTCCGCCGGACTCGGCGTAGAACGTGGTTTTGCCGAGGATGACAGCCAGTTCGTCGCCCTTGCCCGCCCTGGCCACGCGGGTGTAGGCGTTGTTGCCCAGCTTGTGGAGGAACATGGGCGTCGGGCCATGGTGTTCCGTGCCGTGGTATCCGAGGAACGTGGTGGCGGCAGGGGCGAGCTTCTGCACGATGTCCACGAGCGAGGCGGTGGCGTCGGCCTGGCCCTGGCTGCCTTGCGAGATGACGCGGGCCTGTTCCATCAGCTTGTCGAAGCCTTCGACGTCGACAGTCAGTCCGCGTTCTTCCGCCATGACCTGCGTGAGGTCCAGCGGGAAGCCGTAGGTGTCGTGCAGCTTGAAGGCGTCCTCGGATGAGATTGATGATCGCACTTCTTCTGAAGAAGACGATGAAGAGGAAGAAGATGATTGAATAGTTCTATTTACAGCTTCGTTGAACAGCGCGATGCCGCGGTCGAGCGTGCGCTCGAAGGATTCCTCTTCCTCGCGGATCAGTTCCGCCACGTGAGTGGGGTTTTTCTGCAATTCCGGGAAGGCGTCGCCCATGGCGCTGACCACGGCCGGCACGAGCCTGCACAGGAACGGCTCCTTCACGTTCAACGTCTGCCAGCCGTGCCTGACCGCGCGGCGAAGGATGCGACGCAGCACGTAGCCGCGACCTTCGTTGGTGATCTGCGCGCCGTCGGTCAGCGCGAAGGTCAGGCAGCGGATGTGGTCGGCGATCACGCGGTACGCCGTGTCGATGGCGTCATCGAGTTTGCCGCCGTAGACCCTGGTCCCGGTGACGTCGCGGATGGCGGCGAAGATCGGCGTGAACACGTCGGTGTCGTAGTTGGACGTCTTTCCCTGGAGCACGGAGCAGAGGCGTTCAAAGCCCATGCCGGTGTCCACGTGCCTGGCGGGCAGTGGGGAGAGCTGTCCCGGGTTGCCTTGACTTCCGGGGGCGCGGTTGAACTGGATGAAGACAAGGTTCCAGATTTCCATGACCTTGGGCGAGCCGGCGTTGACGAGCTGGCTGCCGGACTTGTCGGGGGTCAGGTCGATGTGGATTTCGGTGCAGGGACCGCACGGGCCGGTATCGCCCATTTCCCAGAAGTTGTCCTTCTTGGAGCCGGGGTGAACGTGGTCCGGAGGCAGGATGTCGAGCCAGAGCTTGCGGGCTTCGTCGTCGGGTTCGAGGCCTTCCGCCGGGTCGCCGCGGAAGTAGGTGCTATGCAGGCGGGTGGGGTCCATGCCCCAGACCTTGGTGAGCAGTTCCCACGCCCAGGTGATGGCTTCCTTTTTGAAGTAATCGCCGAAGGACCAGTTGCCGAGCATCTCGAAGAAGGTGTGGTGGTAGGTGTCCTTGCCGACGTCTTCGAGGTCGTTGTGCTTGCCGCCGGCCCGGATGCATTTCTGGGTGTTGGCCGCGCGGGGATAGGGGGCTTTTTCTGTGCCGAGGAAGTAGGGCTTGAACTGGTTCATGCCCGCGTTGGCGAAGAGCAGCGTGGCGTCGCCGTGCGGCACCACGGGCGAGGAGGGCACGAAGGTATGCCCGTGCTTGACGAAGTAGTCGATGTACTGCTGACGTATTTCGCGGCTGGTGAGCATGATCGATGTTCCATCGCCGTCCCCACGGGTATGCGGGGGGTCGGCTGAGAATCGCAAAGTATAGCGGAAGCGCGGGCTAAAGCGGGGATGGCCCCAGGGTGAAGACATATGGACAATTCTCATGCAGTCACCTTCCGATTACCGAAAAACGAAAGTTGGGCGTGATTTTTCTGTTCTTGGGTCAGTGGCCGTGGTTGCGCCAGAACGCAAATTGCTCCCAAGGGCGCTGAAGTCTGCCGGGGGTAAATGTCT
>JADLAP010000128.1 GCA_020848195.1 Phycisphaeraceae bacterium | reverse complement strand
TTTCTTGGGTCAAGTGTTACGTTTTAGACGTCGCCGGTGCGTGAATCGCTACGAAAACGGGGCATTTTCATGGCGCCATCACCGTTTTCATCGCTGACTTGACCTTTTACTGGCTGCATTGGACCTGCATGAAGGCTCACAACAGACGGATCAGACGCCACCGCGCACGGGCAAACGCATGTGGCCGATCGAACGTTGACCGAATGCCCGAATGACCAAATCCCAGCACGTCCCATCACGGGCAAAACGTGATTGAGCGCCGTACCCTCACCCAGCCTCTCCCTGAAAGGGAGAGGGGCAAAAGCCCTATGCATTCGCCCCGTTGGAGGTGTTTGAGGTCGGGATCGTCCATCGCGGCTCGCAGATAGACGAGGAAATCCGCTTCCTCTTCGGGCAACGCGTCGCGCATGTCGTCGAGGACATCCTGGATGAGCCATCGGTCCATGACGCCGCCAGCGCATTGCGCTCGCGATTCATGTCGCTGAACGTCGAACTGACGAGCACGTGAATGACGGGGTGGAGGCGGGAATGGGCGGGTGGCATGGTCATGGTCATTCCTTCCACAAGACTGGCAGTGGCACGAGCCACAGTTTGTCGCCAAACGGAATGAGCTTATCGCCCGTGTAAAGGACGACGCCGGCGATGAATTTCTTGCCCAGTTCTTCGCGCAATTCCCGCAAGGCTGTGAAATCCGATGGGTTAGCGGTGGCCCCCGCCTTGACCTCCACTCCGGCCACCGAACCATCGGGCTTTTCCAGAACCACATCGACCTCCGACCCGGTCGCCGTGCGGAAATGAAAGATCGTGGTGCGCGGATGGGTCCAGGAAAGCTGCTTGCGGAGTTCCCCGACCACGAAGGTCTCCAGCATCCGCCCCAGCAGGGGACGGTCGTCATTGAGCCGTCGGGCGTCGGTGCCGATCAGGTGGCATGCCAGCCCGGTGTCCACCAGATGGAGCTTGGCGGCTTTCACCAGCCGTTTGCCCAGATTCGGCGACCACGCGGGCAGGCGATGAACGAGGAATACCGTTTCCAGCAGGGCCAGGTAGCGGGTCAGGGTCGTATGCGGCAGGCCGGCATCACGGCTCACATCCGCGAGATTGAGCAATCCGGAGGTTCGGGCCGCCAGCAGCTTGAGCAGGTTGGGCAAGGCGTACAAGCCGTCCACCCGCGCCAGATCGCGCACATCCCGTTGCAGGATGGTGGAAATGTAGGAGGCAAACCACGCTCCCCGGCGCTCGTCGGTGGTTCGCTGGATGGCCTCCGGGAAACCGCCACCGACCAGCCGCGCGGCGAGATCCTCTCTCGTGGAGACCTCCATTGCCTGGCCAACGCTGCCGTCAAACAGACGCTTCACAAACGATTCGCGCTGGCCCGCCAGTTCGCCTGCCGAAAATGGAAACAGCGGTATGATCTCCATGCGGCCGGCCAGCGATTCGGACAGGCGCGGCAGCGTCATCACATTGGCCGAGCCGGTGAGCAGAAAGCGCCCGGGACGACGATCCTTGTCCACTGCCAGCTTGATGGCCGGAAACAATGCCGGGGCCTTCTGGATTTCATCAATCACGACGGGACCGGCCAGATTGCGGATGAATCCGGTCGGATCGCCCGCAGCCAGCCCCAGCGTGGCGGCATCATCCAGGGTGAAATACTGGAATCCGGGCGCCGTGGCCAACTCCTGGGCCAGCGTGGTTTTGCCCGTCTGCCGCGCCCCATTGAGCAGCACGACCGGCGTATCAACCATGGCCCGCCTGATGGAATCCTGAATGTGTCGCCGGATCATGGTGATATATTCACCGCTTCATGGTGATTTTGCAAGGCGCTGCTCCGAAAATACGCGTTTTCATCCCCCGCCGGTGAGGGAAAATCCCTCATGTTGGACTCGTTCGGGTAGCGGGCATTTTCGGGCTTCCGGGGGGCTTCCGGGGGGCTTCCGGGGGGCCGTCGCTGACGCTTGCGACTCGTACGGGCAAGTTCGTACGGCGGGTTGAAGCGTACTTGCTGAAACCCACCCTTGCGTCGCAGCACGATCGCACAAGGTTCTTCGTGCTGGTCGCCAAGGTGCATGGCAGCACACGCGGATTGTCCAGAAGAGAACCTTCACCACGAAGGCCGCGAAGGACACGAAGTCAATGCGGAAATACAAGCGGAAGCCATTCACCATCGCTCCCGCGTGATGGCTCTTCCAGTCTCCCTTCGCGATCTTCGTGTCCTCCGTGGTGCTTGTCCGGACGTTCTGTCGCCGCGTAGGGTGTGGTGTCATGTCATGCACCCTGGTCGTCGTTTGACGTCGATTCAATATTGACAGCCAGAAATCCGGATTGTAGGGTGCTATGCGGGATTGATTGACATTATAACTGTTATATCGCGGGAGCGTATGGGCCTCGACCTGACCTATGACGCGGACGGAGCGACGTTCACCCATCGGTTCTCGCATGCCGACTGGTACATGATCGAGGCACTGCGCGCGCATCTTCCGGAGCAGGTTGGTATCTGCTTCGATGTGCCGGAACTTGGGGAGTTGGTTCGGATCAAGACCGCCGCGTTGAAGCAGTCCGCTCTGGAGATCGATCGCTTTCTGGCAGGCAACGCACAGATCCTGCCCGCGACCTATCAATTCAAGCTCGAACGATTTCCGGTGCCGGGAGTACCAGCAGGCGGATTCGTCATCGGCGGCATCTCAGGGCTGCATCTCCCCAATGACCCGGACCACGTCTACTGCATTGATGCTGGCCTCAACGAACTTCGGCTGAAGAAGATGGCGGTCGGCGCTGTTGGCAAGGGCGTCATCGTCGACGACCGCGACATGCGGAACGAGACGGAATTGGTCACCGAGAGTGCCGGGAAGGTTCAGTTCCGGCGGCGTGCGGCGAAGACGACGTTGCGCCGGGCTTTGCGGGAGATCGCTGCGTACGCAGATTGTGTCGCCTCGGATGAGCTTACGAAGGTCGTCGGCTGAACGGCCGCGATATAACCCGCCGCTGCACTGGACCGCGGACGCGGAACGGTTACTGTGATTCGAATGGTCGTCGGCGCGGCCGCAGCCAGTGAACGGCAAATACGTTATGCCCTCTAACACACTGAAGCTCTGTACTCTGCATCCACCAAGCCACTCCCTTATGGCTGGCAGAGTAGCGCCTTACGGCGTTCACATCGACAAAACGTTGCTCATCGTGTCGTGCTCCACGAAGTGAAGTTGGCGGAACAGGTCCTGCATCCCATGTTGAAGCTGGCGATAACAGACATCGAGTTTCGAAGATTTGTGCGCCGGCGGTCCGGACCTGCATCGGCCAAGGTTGCTCAGCAAGGGCTTGATGATCTTCTCGCGCAGGACGATCAGCCCCGTCATCGTTCGCAGTCCGATGGATGTGACACAGTAGCAACGCGAACGTGGGTGTGTCTTGTCGATCAGACCTTTGCCTCGCAGCTTCTTCAGGTCGTATGCCGATTGTCGCGACGTATAGCGCAGGCCCTCAGCCCCCAACAACCGTCGGACATGATCGGCGTGTTCGGCCGCTGTGAAGCCGCCGGGTTTGAGGGCCAGAGCGATGGTTGCTTCCATCGCGGCGCGGGTACGTGGACGATTGACATCCACACCACCAACACGCGTCCGACCGACCTGGCCCGGTGTGGGCAAGTCGTCAAGTTGGCCGTCTCGGACCCATGCGGTGTCGACGCACTGCAGGGCGTTGAGAAAGTTCTCCAGCAGTTCGCTCAGTCGGTTCACGATATCGTTGAACCGATCGATGATTCGGCCGCAACCCAGTTCCTTGACGTTGTGCGAGATCGCCTCGCTGCGCAGGACGCACTCGCCTTTGGTATAGAGCTTGAGGGTCAGCTTGCCAAAGTGCAGCTTGAAGACCGTCAAGTCATACTCAGGCGTCTCGACTACGACCTGCTCACGCGCCGACGGTCCGAAGCGCTTGTAACGGCGATTACGACGGCCGAAGATTTTCAGCACCCGACGGATGTCCAACAACCGCCGGGTACGGTCAATCATTCCGTCGAACACCCGCTCCATCTGTCGGCCGTTGCGGAACAGCAAATTGCGGCTGTACTCGACTTGGTAAACCGAATAGGTGTAGCGAAAGCCGGTTCGCTTCTGTTCGTCGAACGACAGCCCGAAACAGACGCATCGATAAATCCACCGCTCGCAAACCTGGCGAAGCTGCCCTATCGCGGCTTTGGACCGCAAGGCGTCTGCAGCCTCCGTCAGTTGTCGGGAGTCGGTCATCTCCACAAAGCAATTGCCATCTTTAGTGAACCCGATCCCTCGACGCCGCGCCAGCGACGCCGTGTATTCGTGCCCGTTGAGCATGACCGTGCCCTTGAATGGCGGGTGCCCGCAGAGCATGACGGTCACGTGACCCCATTGGGCATCCATGATGTGAAAGAAATAGTGATTGGTGAATGGCATCGGCTCCTTTCGCTTGAGATGAAAGCCTCCGCTGTCGAAACGCAACACACGCCAGACCGGCGACGGCATTCGCGCAACCATGACCGCGAAGATGCCGCGGAAGGTCGGATCGCTGGGAATGTACTGCTGGGCGATGCGGTGCTTGCGGTCACCATCCTTGCAGTCGATGACGGGGATGTTGTTCTTCTTTGCCCAACCACGCACGCGCCGGGAAAAGCGACCAGCCATCCGCATCAGGTGGGTGTCATCGAGATGGTCGAGCGTGCCGTGAAGGTTGTACCACCATTGGCGAAACCCCCCAGGCGAGCACGCGAGATTGAAGTAGGCGTTGATGACAATCCGGTCGACCACGTCGTAGGTGTCGTCCAGCAACGGAGCGTAATACTCGGTGAACGTGTCGCACGCCATCATCGGCCACCTCCATCAATGAAGCTGCCGAATATTTACGTCGATCGCTCGACTTCCTTCAACTGCCGCGCAGCGGCCACGCCTGCTGGGCGCAGTCCCAGCCGGCGGGTAGGCTCTTCCGCACAATCCGTGGCTGGATGGAGGCAAAGATCGCCCCACTCCCCGCTCGCCCCATCCGGGGCCAGTGCCCGCCCGGAAGGGTCAGGGCCGCAATGACAAGAGCATCGCTGGTTTTTCGGGCAGGTAGATCGTTGCTGAAGCGAATCGACCATTCAAGCTGATCAGCGACGCGGCGGCGGTGGTGGCGTACGGTTTGGACGGGGATGTTTCATTCACATGACGAGCCGGAAGTGTAAGCGATGGCCCTGCGACGACAACCCTTGTGGTCATTCGCGTAAGGACCGTCGCTGACGCTTCCGGCTCGTTTCGCGCGTCGGCTGCATCGGTCACATCGGACAGAAATGGGAACACTTGGTGACACAACCGTAAAACTCGTCTGGCATCATGGGATGCTGGAGTCGAATGATTTCCGGTATCCTTCTTGAAAGGGGCAGGCGATGAGACATGTCCTGGGCATTATGGTAATTCTGGCCGTGGTGGTTGTTCACGGCGTTTCCAAGGCCGATGCGCAGCCGGACGCGGCGGCGACTTCCCTGGCGCAACTGTACGAGCAGGCTCTGTACCAGGAACAGACGGCCGGCGATCTGGAGAAGGCCGTTTCCATTTACCTGAAGATCGTCGAGCAGGCGGAAAAGGACCGCGCCCATGCGGCGCAGGCCCAGCTTCGCGTGATGCTCTGCCGGCTCAAGCAGGGGGATCGGGCAAAAGCCCAGGCCGCGAAGGACCACCTGATTCAGAGCTTTGCCGATCAGAAGGAGGTCATCGCCGAAGCGCACAAGGCGATGCCGGACGAATTAAGCATCGGCCCCGCGCCGTGGGCTGACGGCGAGCTGATGCGGCTGCGTCTGGTGAGTCAGACGGGTGGCGAATTGGGCATGCTCGCCTACACCGCACAGAAGCTGACGACGGGCAACCCAAAACCATTTTGGCGCGTGGAATCCCGTCTGATCGTACCTGTCCAGAACATATCGCAGTTCACGCGCGTCGATGCGGAGACGGACCCTTTCACTCCGATCTTAGGCTGGACGAAAAGCGACAGGCTCGGGGATTTCAAAGCGGACTACCAATCCGACAAGGTTCGATTGACGGTGGATCGCAAGGGCAAGGTTTCGACCCTCACGAGCGATCTGGCCTGCCCGGCATACGACAACGAACAGGCAATGTATCTGATTCGTCGTTTGCCGCTGAAGGAAGGTTATACAGCGAATTTCCCCATTTATTCCGTGCAGGGCGGCGTCGTGGTGGACTGTGTGATTCACGTCACGGGCAAAGAAAACGTGACGTGTCCGTTGGGCGAACGAGAAGCATGGAAAGTCAGCCTGAAAATCCTCACACAGGGCGTCGTGGCCTTGGAGCACCAGCTATGGTTCTCGACCGATGAGCATCGTTGGCTGGTTCGTTACGATGCAGGCAACGCGGTGATGGAACTGGTGGAAGCCGGCCAATGTTCGCGTCAGACCGAGCCACAGGAAATAGCGCCGGGCCTGAAACTGAGCAGGCCCGTTGGCTGGATGTTCTACCGGAGTCCCACGCCCGGCGCATATCAGCAGCAGGTTCAGTTGTTGCCGCCGGAGTTGTGCGCGTGGTCGGTGTTCCTGGTGGGACAGCGATCCCTCGATATGACGTTTTCACGCCAGGTGGCGGAAGCGGATGTGAAAATACTGGAGGGTTTTTTCAAGCATTACATCGTGCGGCCCGACAGTTGGCGGGATACGCAGATCAGCCGTCTGCCCGCCACAACCTATGTCGCGGATTATGAAGACGACGCCGGCCGGGCCATGGTCGAATATCGCACCTATGTGCTGGGCACGAGCAATGTGTACTGGTTCGTCTTCCGCATGGGGAAGGATCAGTTCGAGGCGCAGCGCAAGGCATTTGACGATGTGGTGCAAAGTCTGGACATCCAGCGGCAAACTGCCGTGGCCGCGCCGCCTCAGGTGCTGCAAACCACCCCGGCCTCGCTGGCGGACGACGTGGACCCGGCTTTGGAGACGATGACCGTCACGTTCGATCAGCCCATGAAGGATAAGAGTTGGTCGTGGACCGGCGGCGGCGAGACGTTTCCTCAGGGAAATGGCAAGATTTCCTATGATGCCAATCGCACCACCTGTTCCATGCCGGTCAAGCTGCAGCCGGGCAAGGTGTACTGGGTCGGCATCAACAGTCCGAGCCATCGCAACTTCAAATCCGAATCCGGCACGTCGGCCAAGCGGTACGTCATCCTCTTTGCCACGCGCTCGGCCGACGGCAAGCCTACGCCGTTGCCTCAGGACATGGCGACTCGGGCCAAGGCGATCAACGGGGTCGCCGCGACGCAGCCGGGGACGCCGTAAGGAAGACACGCATGCCGACACGCCGCACATCGCGGAATTGGCGAGTCCTTCCTGGGGCGGGAAGCCGGCTGATCGTGGCGGTGGTGCTGACGATGGGGCTGATGCCGACGGTGTGCGTGCTGGCGTTCATGAACGCGGCGATGCGCAATGAACGGCTGGCGGTGAAGCAGCGGCTGACGGACATTTATCAGCGGCAATTGCGGGAGGACCGGGACGCGATCGCGTCGCTGGCGTCGTCGTGGATGCAGTTGCGCACGGAAGATCAGACGCCTGCTGTCGCGTTCGAGAGGCTTGTGCGGGCAGGACTGCGCGACAGCGTGATCGTGCGGGACGCGCAGGGGCGGACTGCGTATCCCAATCAGGCGAAATCCCCGCAAAACGCAACGGAATCCGCGATGGCGTTGCAGGCCCGCGTGCGCGAAGCGTTGCAGTCAGGTCGCAAGGATCAGGCGGTGGCGCTGCTGACCGGGGAGATGATGGACCCGTCGCTGAAGGATGCGGCGGATGAAACGGGCCGGCTTATCGTGCCCAATGCGATGTTGCTGGCAATGCAACTGATGGATCGCGGGGATTTACGCGTTGACGCGATGGCCGAAGCCTTGATCGAGCGGATCAACGATTACGACCACGAAAACCTTCCCGCGTCGCAGCGGCTGTTTCTCATGACATCGATGGTGGAGATGGGCATTGCGGCCAGTCGTTTTCCAACGCTGAACGCGGAACGGCAGGCGACAGCATATCTGTCGATCGAACAATCTCCGGCGCAACAGGGGATCATGATGTCCACAGCCACGCCGAGGCTGTGGCAGATGGGCAGCGTGGATAGCCGGATCATTCTGTTGTTTGAGGAAGCCCACCTCATTGCCGCGATGGAGCAGGCCCTGTCGCGTGCGATGGCGTTGCCCGGCAGCCATCGGCGTTTCGTGCCGCCCTCGCGGCCGGGGATGAAGCAGACAGCACAAACGCCCCCGCCCTTTCTATCCATCACCCTCGGCGACGGTTTTCCCGGCTGGCAACTGGCACTCGATCTGGACCGTGATCCCTTCGACGCGGCGGCGAAGCAGGCGGAGGCGGCGTACCTGATCGCCGGCGGTTCCGTCAGCATCGCCATCCTGCTGCTGGCGGCCACGGTGGCAGCCTACCTTCGCCGGCAGATCAAGCTCACCCGGCTCAAGAATGACCTCATTGCCACGGTCAGCCACGAACTCAAAACCCCACTGGCGTCGATGCGGGTGCTGGTGGACACGCTGCGGGAGGGACGCTGCACGGATGCGAAGCAGGCGTCGGAATACTTCGAGCTGATGGCGAGGGAAAACGAGCGGCTCACGCGGCTGATCGATCATTTTCTGGCGTTTTCCCGCATGGAACGCCGCAAGCTGGCTTTTGTGTTCGAGCCGGTCAGCGTCGCGGAGATCGTCGAGACAGCCGTGTCGTCGGTCCGCGATCGGTTCACGCCGCCGCACGCCAAACTGGACGTGGAACTCGCGCCTGATCTACCCGCATTGCACGCCGACAAGGACGCGATGGTGACAGCCGTGCTGAATCTGCTGGACAACGCATGGAAGTACACGGGCGAGGAGAAGCAGGTGCAGGTGCGGGCCGTGGCGGTAAGTGGTCATGTGTTCATCGAGGTGCGCGACAACGGCGTGGGCCTCTCGCGTCGCGCGGCGGCGAAGGTGTTCGACAGGTTTTACCAGGTGGATCAGACGCTCAGCCGGCGGACGGGAGGTTGCGGTCTGGGCCTGAGCATCGTGAAATTCATCATTGAAGCGCACGGCGGCAAGGTTCAGGTGCGCAGCCAGCCCGGTCAGGGCAGCACGTTCACCATCATGTTGCCGGTGGAACACGGTGCGGAGGAAGTCCATGGGCAGTGAGCGGATTCTGATCGTGGAGGACGATCCGGCTCTGCGTCGCGGGCTGAAGGACAACTTTGCGTTTGAGGGTTATGACGTCCTCGAAGCGGTCGATGGTCAACAGGGTCTTGACCTGGCGATGTCATCGTCGCCGGATGTCATTGTGCTGGACATCATGTTGCCGAAAATCAACGGCTACGAAATCTGCCGCATCCTGCGCAAGCGGGGGCTGGAGTGTCCCATTGTGATGCTGACCGCCAAGGGGCAGGAGCAGGACATTCTGCTTGGTTTGGACATCGGGGCGGACGATTACGTGACCAAGCCGTTCAGCGTGAAGCAATTGCTGGCGCGGGTGAGCGCGATGCTGCGTCGGCAGCGGCAGGGCGCGACGACGTCGCACGCGTTCGGGCCGTTCACGCTGGATGTGTCGAGCCGGCGTCTGCTGCGGGAAGGTCGGGAGATTCCGCTGACCCCGAAGGAATTCGGCGTGCTGGCGCTGCTGGCTGGCCGTCCTGACCGGGCGATGTCGCGTCGGGACATTCTGCGCGAGGTCTGGGGCCGGGACGTTTTCGTGACGTTGCGCAGCGTGGACCGATGCATCAACACACTGCGGGCGAAGATCGAAGACGACCCGACGACGCCGCGTTACATTCACACCGTTCGTCCGTTGGGTTATCGGTTTGAGGCGTAGGGCGCGACAAGTCGCGGTGCTGCGTACAAACATGGGTCATGGGGAATGCAAGACAAGCCCGGCACATGGCCGATGAAACGGGTAGGAGATGACGCATTGACTGACAGCACCCGCGAGCAGGTGCAGCGGCTGTACGAGCGCAGGCCCTATCCGACGCCGCTGTCGGACGTGTCGGACTATGCCTCGGGCAAGCTGGTTCCCAACGGCAATCCGGAAACGTATTGGCCGCTGTACTGGCCTCACGTGGAGCCGCGCGAGGAACTGGACATTCTCATCGCAGGCTGCGGCACATCGCAGGCGGCGCAGGTGGCGGTGCGCGTGCCCAAGGCGCGGGTCACCGGCATCGACCTCAGTGCCGCCAGCCTCGACCACACGCGGGTGCTGATGCGGAAACACAACTTGTCCAACCTGACGCTGCATCAAGGGAGCGTGGAGGACGTCGCATCACTGGGCCGGGCGTTTGACCTGGTGATCTGCACGGGCGTGCTGCACCACCTGGCGGACCCGGATGCCGGGCTGCGTGCGTTGCGTGACGTGCTGCGGCCCCAAGGCGCGGCGTTCATCATGGTGTACGGGCAATACGGCCGGCTCGGCGTGTACATGTGGCAGGAATACTGCCGGCTGCTGAACGTGGGATTGGACGATGCGTCGATCGTTGGGTTGCGTGAGGTGCTGCAGCGATGCCCGGCGGATCATCCTTTGGCTCCGCTGGCCAAACGGTGCGCGGACCTGCAATGCGCCGAGGGCGTGGCGGACATGCTGCTGCACCCGCGGGATCGCGCGTACACCGTGGGGCAGGTGTACGACTGGCTGGAGCGATGCGGGATGCGGATGATGCGATGGTTCCTGCAGGGGCCATACCTGGCGAAGGCGTGTCCGCTGGGGCAGACGGAACATGGCGCGAAGCTGGTCTCCATGCCGCCGCGCGATCAGCACGCGGCGGTGGAACTGTACCGGGGAAACATCGACCAGCATTCGCTGATCTGTTGCCGCGACGATCGGCCGGCGTCGTCGTGCGCCATCGACTGGGACGGCGATCAATGGCAACGCTGCCGGGCGATCCGGTTCCGCGGCGTCCGCGCGAAAACCACGGGATTGCCTCCGGGCAAGCTCGTGCAACTGGAGCAGGCGGGTCACGCCTATCCGATGTTCTTCCCTCAACTCGATGGCGAAGATGTGGAGATGTACAAGGCAGTGGACACGCCTCGGACATTGGGCGACCTGGCGCAGCGATTCGGCGCGCCCAAGGTGAAGGCGTTTTTTCAGATGTTGTGCGAGTTCGATCAGGTGATGCTGACGACGGCGTGAAACGCGCGACAAGTCGCGGCGCTACATATGGAAAGATGGTGTGGGATGATCGTGTGGGCGTATGCGGTGATGTTGACCATGGCGATGACGCCGCAATTCGCGCCGGAGGGCGGGCTGGTGAAGATCAGCATGGGCGACCAGGTGGTCATGACCGGCTCGACCACCGCCGTGGCGGGCAGTCTGTTTACGCTGACCCGCAACGCGCCGCGGCAGGAATGGAACTGGCCGAAAAACAAGGACACGCCGCATTGGGCTGCGCTGATCGGCGGCAAGACCGGCTCCTTCGGCGGCAAGCCGGACAAGGTCGCCGTCCTCGACACCGGCGATGATCGGCATGTCATCCAACACGACTACCTCGGCGGTCAGGTGAAACTGATTTTCGATCATCGGGTGCAAGGCTCGGACATCACGGTGCGTCTGACGGTGGAGAACGATTCGCCGGACTATGTTCAGATCGACGACTGGATGGAACTGGCGTGGGATTTCGGCGGCGAAACGTACCTGGGGCCGGTTATGAGCAGCTATTACCCGGCGGCGAACGTGTACAGCCCGGTGACCGCCGCGTGGAGCGACACGGTCGGCGTGGGATTGAACTGGATCGAACATCGTTGCCGGCCCGTGGAAATCCGCTTCGACGCGATGAGCCGGGACAAGGGCAATCGCTATCGCAATCGTCTGTGGCTGAAGAACTCGCCGGTGGAACCGGGCGGCCGAACGCGGTACGCGATGATGATCCGTGTGGCGAAGGCGACCGACTGGCGTGTGCTGCTGGAGCCGTACAAGCGATGGTTCAACGACTGGTATGGTCCCGCCACGTATCGCTGCGATTTCCGCGTGAAAGTGGCGACATTCTGCGCCAATGCGGAGCTGGTCTCGCTGGACAACCCCTACGGCATGAGGCACGGCCTGGCGGAAGAAGGCTGGATGGAACTGATCAAAACGCGTCTGCTGGCGATGCGCCAGTGGGACGTCGGCGCGGTGCTGATCTGGGGCGTCACGGGAGCCAGCAAGCGTGGCGCGAACTATCGTCCGGAGTTCAATGTGATGCCGCCGCTGCTGCGCGAGCAGTTGCCGCTGCTGCGGGAGTTCTGCCGTCGAACCAACATGAGCCTGGGCTTTTTCGCAAGGCCCAACGCCATCGCCTACAAACGAAGCATCCAGACGGACGAGACGGTGGAATGGAATCCGCTGGATCCGGACCACATCAAGATGTCGGACGAGCGGTTCGACGATCTGCGTCAGCAGGGAGCCTCCGCGTTCTACCTCGACACCTACGGCTCGTCGGTGGGCAGCTTCCCGCTGTCGGGCGAAGGGGCGGTGATGTATCTGAAGCATCTGCGGGCGAAGGTCGGGCCTGACGCGCTGATCGTGACGGAACACGGCTTCGACGCCCTGCATGTCTTTGCGATGAACTGGCCCAGCGGTGAAGACGATCTGGGCAAGCGGCCTCTGGGGGATTTCGCGCGATGGCTGACGGCCGGGACGGTGGAGCTTTGCCGGGTCAAGGGGCCGCAAGGCGCGCAACGGGCCTGGGCGGAAGGCGGCGTCCCGCTGGTCAACGACAGCGACATGAACGAAGCAATCGCCCGGCTGCAGAAGGGCTTCGTGCGTGATGACGGGAACAGCAGGTTACGCACGGATTGCGGCCAACCCGAAGCGATCCGATGAAATAGCGCATTTCCGGAAGTCGATTACATTTTTGGTCGAGTGCCACTCATTTGAACAACAATGAAGCAAACGGGGTGTGTGCTTGCTGAATTAATAGGCATCCTGTTCGTTCGTCTGCATTCATTTCATCTTCGGTAATTCTGATTTCATTTCGACGTAAATCCATTTCTGTTCATGGATCAGGCGAATGCGGGGCCTGTTGCCCACGATTGTGGCATTGACTTTGTATTCAAGCAGGCCGGCAGCGGAACACCCACCACTGTCTGAATGGGCCTGACATGACAATCAGGTTTCACGTTTCCGTTTTTCTTCGAGGAGACCTCACATGAGGAATGGTTTTCGGCTGTTGTGGATGGCTGGCCTGGCGCTGGCCATCGGGTTGTTTGCGGCATCGGCGAAAGCCGACAGCGGGGCGGGGGGGGCAGCCGCGGCGCTTCACCACGCAGCGACGCTGGTGACGCAGACCGTGGCGCAGAGTCAACTGGCGGCCGACGAGGTGGCCGACCCTCTGGCGGAACTGAAAACCCAGGCCGGCGACATCAAAATCGCCGTCGACACCATGTGGGTGCTGCTCACCGCCTTCCTCGTCTTCTTCATGAACCTCGGCTTCGGCATGGTCGAGTCCGGCCTCTGCCGCGCCAAGAACACCGTCAACATCCTGACCAAAAACTTCATCGTCTTCGCCATCTCCACCCTGGGCTTCTGGGTCATCGGCTGGGGCCTGATGTTCGGTAACGGCAACGGCTTTTTCGGAACCGATGGCCTGTTCTTCGTCAGCGGCGCGGACAACAGCCCGGCCACCGGCGACGCCTATCAGGGCGTCTACACCGCCATCAACTGGACCGGCGTGCCGCTGTGGGCCAAGTTCTTCTTTCAGCTCGTCTTCTGCGGCACGGCGGCCACCATCGTCTCCGGAGCCGTCGCCGAACGCATCAAGTTCAACTCCTTCCTCGTCTTCTCCTTCCTGCTCACCGGCATCACCTACGCCGTCGTCGGTCACATGATCTGGGGCGGCGGCTTGCTCGCCGGCAAAGGCATGTTCGACTTCGCAGGCTCCACCGTCGTCCACTCCGTCGGCGGCTGGGCGGCCCTCGCCGGCGTGCTCGTCCTTGGCCCGCGAATGGGCAAGTACGGCAAGGATGGCTCGGTCAATCCCATCCCAGGCCACAACATGACCTCCGTCATGGCGGGCGGCCTGGTCCTCTGGTTCGGCTGGTTCGGCTTCAACCCCGGCTCCACCATGGGCGCCGTTGGTTACGCCGACGCCATCGCCCACATCGCGGTGACCACCAACACCGCCGCCGCCGTCGCCACCGTTGCCGCCGCCGTCACCTCCTGGCTCCTCCAGGGCAAGCCGGACTTCACCATGATCGTCAACGGCACGCTCGCAGGCCTCGTCGCCATCACCGCGCCCTGCGCTTTCGTCAGCGTCCCGTCCTCCGCCTTCATCGGCCTGATCGCCGGCGTCATCGTCGTCTTCGCCGTCATCATGTTCGACAAGCTCCGAGTCGATGACCCCGTCGGCGCGCTCTCCGTCCACCTCGTCAACGGCGTCTTCGGCACGATCTGCGTCGGCCTCTTCGCCGACACCACCGTCAACTCCGCCGCTCAGGGCGCCGTCCCGCTCGGACTCCGCAACGGTCTGTTCACCGGAGGCGGAACCGGTCAGTTGATCTCCCAGCTCATCGGCGTCGTCGTCGCTGGCGCCATCGCCTTCGGATCCTCCATCGTCTTCTGGCTCATCATCAAGACCACCATGGGCCTGCGCGTCTCCGACGTCGAACAGATCGAAGGCCTCGACCTGGGCGAACACGACCAGGCGGCGTATCCTGACTTCCAGATCACCAACATCAAGAGCTACCACATCCGCGAAGCCTGATCCGACACTCGTGAAACGGATCGCCATGCGGATTGTTCCTGAACGTAACCTTTGATTTGAATGGATTCCCCCCCTGGGAGTGTTGAACATGCACATGATCGAATGCGTCATCAAGCCCGCGGCATTGCCTGCCGTGAAAGCGAAACTGGCCGAACTGGGCATCTTCGGCTGCACCGCCATCGAAGTGAAAGGCTTCGGCAAACAGAAAGGCCACACCGAACGCTACCGCGGCGGCCGCATGGACGTGGGCTTTCTGCCCAAAGTCATGCTGAAAATCGCGGTACGCAGCGAAGACCTGGACAAGACGCTGGACGCCATCGTCGCCACCGCCCGCACGGGCAACGTCGGCGACGGCAAAATCTTCGTCTATCCCCTGGCCAAGGTCATCCGCGTCCGCACCGGCGAACGCGACAACGACGCGCTGTAATCCCGGTTACGCAACCTTCTCCATTTAGCCCCCCGTCCTTGACGGGGGGCTATTTGTTTGGATGAACCGTTTATCGGATCATCGGCCGCGCCAGTCGCCACCATGCCGCCAGCGCGGGATTGCCCAGGTGGCGGAGGATCGGGCCGTCGACGCCGGGATGCTCGATCCGACAAGCGAAATCAGCCATGAAGGGACGATCGGAAATCCGCCGGATCCGCCGCGATTCCTTCCGTCTGCGATGCAGGTACGCCAGATTCGCCGGGTGTACCAGCCAGCCCCACACCCGCAGCTTGTCCCACAGCTTGCCTTGTCTTAGCGCGAACAGCACCTGGCCGATCTCCATCAGCAGCATCGCCGGCGACAGCAGCAGCAGCGTGCGCCAGCGGTAATGCGTCAGCAGCAGCACCCAGCGGTTGCGCTCAAGGTGGTAGTAGTATTTCACCGGCGCGCTGCCCGTGTACTTGTGGTACACCACCGCCTTGGCGGCCAGCACGATCTCGTGTCCCGCCAGTCGCAGCTTCCACGACAGCTCCGTGTCTTCGTGGTACATGAACATGGCTTCGTCGAACAGGCCGACGTCGTCGAGGAGCGAAGCCCGGATCATCACGGCTGCGCCGGAGGCGTAGTCGATGGCGTCCACATGATCGTACTGGCCGTGGTCCACTTCGTTGAGCGCGGTGACCCAGCCGTAGCCGAGGTAGTGGCACCGATTGCCCGCCGAGTTGAGTTGGTCCGTCCGGGGATGCAGACGCAGCTTGGCCTGGGCCGCGCCGATCGTCGGCCGCTGCGCCATCTTCGCCGTCAACTCCGCCAGCGCGCGGCGGTCGAGGATCGTGTCCACATTCAACAGGAACAAATATCTCATCCCCGGCCAGCGATGCCGGGCTTCCCGCCATCCGGCGTTGTTCGCCCCGGCGAAGCCCACGTTCCGCGCCAGCTTCACCACCGTGATATCGGGGTAGTTCCTCCGCACGTGTTCGCTGCTGCCGTCGCTTCCGCCGTCGTCGACGAACACCACGCGAACCGGCAGCCCCGGATCGTCGGCTTCCCGCAAGGAACGCAGACAATCATCCACCAGCGGCAGGCTGTTGCAGCCGCACACCACCACCACCAGGCAGGCGTCGTCATGCGTGGTCATGCCGGAGTCCCGTACGTTCCGCGAGGCTACCGGGCGAATCCTTCGCAGGCAAGCCAGTGCCCAACCTTCCCCCTCGCACCCCATGCGGCTTATACTCCTGCATAGCCACGGCGGAGTTCACTATGCCTGCACCTGAAATGTCCGACGTCACCACCTCCGGCATCCGTGTCGGCGCCACCGCGTTCTACCTGCCCAGCGAGTCCAGCCCCGTCGATCAAAAGTACGTCTTCGGCTACCGCATCGTCATCCTCAACGAAGGCGAGCTGCCCGCCCAACTCGTCAGCCGGCACTGGATCATCATCGACGGCGACGGCAAACGCCGCGAAGTCCAAGGCCCCGGCGTCGTCGGTCAGACCCCGCGACTCGAACCCGGACAGGCGTTCAAGTACACGTCGTTCGCCGTCCTGCCCACCGACTGGGGCACCATGGAAGGCCAGTACCAGATGCGCCACGACGACGGCAACGCCTTCGACGTCGCCATCGGCCGCTTCTGGCTCACCATGGACAAGGAAGCGTAGCGCCCGCGATTCATGCATCGCCGCAACGTGTCGCGCCCCGCGCAATTTCTTTATGCAGCGACGCAGCTTGTCGCGCCCTCTTCGGGCCTGGCCACAAACATCATCACCAGCACCCAGATGCACATGATCACGTTCTGCAGCGGCAGTTGCAGCGCCAGCGGCAGACAGTAAATCAGAATCACCGCCGGCACCCACACCACGAAGTCCAGAATCAGCACCGGCAGCACTTCCCGACGATACCACGGCCCGTGCATCCGCCGGCGAAACGTCGTCCAACTGAACCCCGCGTCCGCCCAGATGTAAGGCAGCAGAATGCTCGGCAAACCCCAGATCGGCGCGTACACGAACTGATCCGCGATCGTCTTGCACGCCAGCGTCAGCACATGGTTGTTGTCGCCGAACAGCAGGGCCTGACCCCGGTACAGCAGATCGACCTCCACGCCCTTAACCCCCCAGAACGCGACGAAGAAGAGGAAATAGCCCAGCGAAAAGTCCAGCCGGCCTCGGTTCTGTATCACGCGGATCGCCAGAGGCACGACCCCGCCGACCACCGCCTGCGCCACCAGCGCGTACCACAAACCCCAGTGGATTTTCAACGTCGCCACCTGCTCCATCACCTGCCGCATCGAAGGAACCATGTAGTATCCGAGCACCGCCGCCAGACCGACGAACCATAGTGCCGTCGCGGGCAGCACGTTCGCTTTCGCCGCGCCGATGCCCATGCGCCACGACCGCGCCCATACGCCGTTGCTGCTGTCGATCGCGACCGCCATGTCACGGTTCCTTGGTAAAAACTCAGCCCCGATGTCCACGCCGGGTCTCGTTGGATTTCCAACGCAGACCCCGCGCCAACAGCGGGGCTAAGAGCATAATCAAACGTCGGCCGGCTTATTTGCCGTAGAACTTCGGCAGCGGGCTGCCCAGCTTCTTCCAGTGCGCGATGACCTTCTCGGTCTTGCCCGCGCTGTTGAGCATGTGCAGCTTGCGGCGGACCATGGCGATGATCGCGTCGCGGGCCGGGCCAAGATACTTCCGGGGGTCGAACTCCGCCGGGTCCTTGGCGAACACTTCGCGGATCTTCGCGGTCATCGCCAGACGCAGGTCGGTGTCGATGTTCACCTTGCACACGCCGTATTTGCTGACGGCCATGTGAATCTGATCTTCGGGCACGCCGCGGGCGTTGGGCATCTTGCCGCCGTACTGGTTGACCAGATCGATGAACTCCTGCGGCACGCTGGACGAGCCGTGCATCACCAGCGCGGTGCCCGGACAGGTCTTCATGATCTGCTCGATGCGGTCGAAGGCGAGTTTCGCTTCGTGCTTGAACTTGTACGCGCCGTGGCTGGTGCCGATGGCCACCGCCAGGCTGTCGATGCCGGTGCGCTTGACGAAGTCCCGGGACTGTTCGGGATCGGTCAGGAATTTCTGGACGTTTTTCTCGTACTCGTGCGCGTCCATGCCGACGACGTCTTCCTCGATGCCACCGAGCATGCCCAGTTCCGCTTCGACGACGACGCCCGCCGCGTGGGCCGTGTCCACCGCCTGCTTCGTGAGCTTGACGTTCTCTTCATAAGGATGGTGGCTGCCGTCGATCATGACGCTGGTGAAGCCGTCGCCGATGCACTGGTTGACGAGTTCGACGGTGTCGCCGTGGTCGAGGTGGATGGCAATCGGCAGATCGGGATACTGGGCCACGGAGGCGTCGATGATCGCCTTGAGGTAGCGCATGTTGGCGTACTTGCGCGCGCCCTTGGAAATCTGCAGGATGCAGGGGCTTTTCTCGGCCGCGCAGGCTTCAATGATGCCCTGCGTGATTTCCATGTTGTTGACGTTGAACGCGCCGACGCCGAACCCGCCGTCATAGGCCAGGTCGAACATCGGCTTGGTGGTCATCAGCGGCATTGAGGATTCTCCGGGGAAAAAATGAGATCAAACGATTCAGAAGGCGGAAAACATTATCCGATGATCGCCAGAACCGCAAACGGCAGGAACGGAATGCCGCAGCCGTTTCCGGACGGCGTGAACCCTTGCGGACGACTTGAAACGAATCGTCAAGCCCGTACAATACCGCTTCGCTTGAGCGCGGGTGTAGCTCAGTTGGTAGAGCACCACGTTGCCAACGTGGTTGTCGTGGGTTCAAATCCCATCACCCGCTTTGCCCCCTTCCGGAAACCCCGGCAGGACCGGAACTTGGCCAGCGAAGGACAACCGTGTCCCGCTGGCCTTTTTTGTTGCCTATCGTTCGCCCGTCACGAAGCTTGCGCCGAGGTGGCCGTTTGCCCTGCCGTGACCAGGTGCGCCCAGGCGTGCCCTGCGCCGACCTGCAATTTGGCACCGAGTGGAGCACCAGGGCCGGAAAGTAGGCACCGAGAAGGTCACCGAGGGCGCGGGCAGTGGGGCCAGCGGTTATTGCACGAAGATGCCCGACTGTTTGAGTTTGCGGATCAAGGTGGCGTGGTCTTGCTTCGGCGCGGTGATCTCGATCATCGTGGATGTCATTTGGCTGGCGTTTTTGCCGACAGCGGCGACGATCTGCGCGGCGGTGTGTGCATCGGGTGCGTCGATGAGCCATGCTTGTCGCATGCGGACGCGACGCGTGGCGCTGAACCAGCCGCGGACCTCGCGATGGACATTATCGGGCACAGGCTTGGAACTGACGCTGGTCAGATCGCTGAGCGCCTCGTCGGCAGTCACGCCAGCGGCGGCGGCGGCAAGGATCGACGCTCGGGTGATGCGGAACATGGTGCCGATACGTGAGCCGGTCCGTTCGGCGAGGCGGCCTATCATCGCTTCGGCGCGTGGGGCGGGACCAAGAAACGTGACCTCGAAGTTCGGCTGAATGACGACCGAACCTTCCGGCTGCGCCTTGTAATCGAAGTCCTCGGCAAGGCCCAGCATGTACCGGCCGATCGGGTGCAGGCGGATCGCCAGTTTCTTGCCCAGCCAGCCAAGTTCGATCGCGCCCAACGGCACGAGCCGCTCGGCGATCAGTCCTTCGGCCTGGTCAACCCACATTTTTTCCAGATATGTTTCGTTCACGTTGCGCTGGCCGTAGAAATCCAATCGCGGCGTGGGACCATAGCTGCCCTGTTTTCGCCGGCCGAGCAATGGGTTGTTGACCCGGCTGTGATACTCCAGAAGGTCTTCAAGGGGAACGAATGCGCCATCCGCGTCAGCAAGCAGATCGGCAAAAGCGGCACGCCAGTCGATCTTCTCGATGTCCGGCCCTGCGGCCCACCGCAACCGCGATGGCGTCCACGACGAGAAACGCTGATCGTCATCATGCCATGACGCGTCCAAACCGACATGGATGTCGTGCAGCAAGAGTGTACGGGCACGGGCCTTGGCGCCATCCTTTTGCCTTGGGCGTTCGCGCCAGGGGTGGATCATCCCGCGGATTCGCTCGTACATATCCATGGCCAGCCAATGGTGGGCGGCATCCGTGGCCTGAAGTTGTACGCGATCCTTATGGGCCTTGCATGGCTGAAGCAACTTATGGTTCAAACAAGTCTGCGCCGCGACGGCGAGTCGGCCCTTGATGCTGATTCGCACAGAATCACGAGAGTCATGTGAGTCGTGCGGATCAGGCAAGGCAACGTCCGCGTCAGCGGCGTTGGCAAGCCAGCCGGGCAGCGCGATGGCTGATTCGGCGATGCGGTCAAGGTCCTTGGCGTACAGGCCGCCGCCATTGGCCAACACGCGCAATGGTTCGGCGGCGGCCGTGACCAGCACCGTCATCATGTCCTCAATCAGAATCGGCGCGTGGAATGTTTCGCATGGCTCGACAGGCTCTGGCGGTTTGGGTTCAGGCCGGTGCAGCAGGTAGCTGATCTGAGGCCAGATGGAGATCACCGGCAGCGCATCATCGCCTTCAAGCCAGGGAAACAGCAGCAGGTAACGTACGGCAGGCATGATGGCGCGATGGAGCAGACCGGGCTCAACGTCAGGCACATGTCCGGCCAATTCCGTCAGCGGCACAGGTTCGGCCCATGTTGCCGCCGCCTTCAGCAGTCGCCGGGTCGCATCAAACAACAATTGATCCTGAAAATAAGGCGATCCATCCTCGAACCTGTCACTGGTTGGCTGATCGGGCATCCGTCCCTGTTCCCATTCCTGCGCCGCCGTGAGCGAAGGCAGTTCAACCACATGCTTCAGCCAGCGATGCTGTGTGACCAGTTGGTAGTTTTCGCTGCCGTAGTAGCCGCGATGCACCTGAGAGTCGTGAAGCATGGCAAACCGCTCGGCAACCGTGAAATGATCGCTGGCGTAGGCGGCCAGGGATCGTTCGTCACTGGCATCGACGAACCGGTGGCGGCGCATGGCGCGTATACCTCTGGAGAACTCGTTGGAGTCGGGATGAAGCCGAACGCGCTTTTCGTCGGCACTCAGGGCGAGCAGCCCTTCATCCAGCAGTCGCCGCAGGTCGTCGTGGTCGAAAGTGTCGCGGCGCAGATACTGATTCGGTTTCAGTTGCAGCAGTGCGGACTGCGATTCCCGCGCCAGTGAAGACCAGGTTTGCAGTTTGCCGATGAACGCAGCCCAGTCGATGTTCAAGTGTCTCATGTGTCGCGCTCGCTGTTGAACAGGGTCTGCTCGTCACTGCCGGAAAGTGCCTCGTCGGATTCCTCGGCGTCGACGATGCGGTATTGATACCCCTGTTCGCAGAGGAACAACTGCCGGTTGAGCGCGAAATCCTGCTCACGGGTTTCACGGGTGACGAGGGTGTAGAAGTGCGCCTGGTTGGCCCCCGGCTTGGGCCGCAGCAATCTGCCGAGGCGCTGGGCCTCTTCCTGGCGCGAGCCGAACGTGCCGGAGACCTGGATCGCCAGCGACGCGTCGGGCAGATCGATCGCGAAATTGGCGACCTTCGACACGACCAGCACCGGCAGCCGGCCAGCGCGAAACGCCTCAAACAACTGGTCGCGTTTGTGCTGGCTGGTTGAGCCGGTGATCAATGGCGCGTTCAGGGACTCGGCCAGTTGTTTGAGTTGATCAACGTACATGCCGATCACCAGTGCCGGCTGGCCGGGATGCTGCTTCAGGACGCGGCAGACCAGTTCCAACTTGGCGGGATTCTCCGAGGCAATGCGAAATTGCTGGCGCACCTCGGCCAGGGCGTACTCGGTGCGTATGGCATCGGGCAGTGCCAGGCGCACCTCGGTGCATCGTGCCTTGGCGATCCAGCCCTGGCGCTCGAGCACCTTCCAGGGCACGTCGGCTTTCTTCGGACCGATCAACGCGAACGCGTCGTCTTCGCGATGGTCTTCGCGCACCAGAGTGGCGGTCAAACCCAATCGCCGGCGCGCCTGCAAACTGGCTGTCACCTGAAACACCGGGGCGGGCAGCAAGTGCACTTCGTCGTAGATGATCAAACCCCAGTCGCGCTGATCGAACAGCGCCAGGTGCGTGAAATCCTCCTGCTGCGATCGGCGGTGTGTCAGTATCTGGTACGTGGCGACCGTGACAGGACGAATGTCCTTGGTCTGCCCGGTGTATTCGCCGACCTGCTCCGGTTGCAGGTGGGTCTTGTCCAGCAGTTCGCCGATCCACTGCCGCACAGCCGTGGTGGAGGTGGTGAGAATCAACGTCGATGCCCCGACGCGCTCCATGCATGCCATGCCGACAATGGTCTTGCCAGCACCGCAGGGCAGCACCACAACGCCGCTGCCGCCGCGTTCGCCGCCGGCGACATGGAATGCATCGGCGGCATCGTGCTGGTAGGCGCGCAAAGCGAACGGTTCATCACGCGTTGTCCGGGTGCGCAACCGCACCGCCAACGGTTCGCCTGGCGTGTAACCGGCCAGATCCTCGGCCGGGAAGCCCGCCTTGACCAGCGACTGCTTGATCCGCCCGCGGTCGGCGGTCCTGATGCGAAATCGAAGTGGTCCATCACGATCGGTCAGCAGCGGTGCCGTCTCCCGGTGGCTGGCGATCAGGTCCATCAGCGTCGGGTCATCAACCTCGAGTTGCAAGGCATCGTCGCCGTTGCGCACCAGCCGCAGCCGACCGTAGCGCGACGCATAATCCCGCACCTCGCGCAGCACGTTCGCCGGCGGCTCGTAGCGCGAATATGCTTCCAGTACCGCCACAATGGCGTCGGCTTCATGGCCGGCGGCACACGCGTTCCAGATCGATAGCGGCGTGATCCGGTATGTGTGCACGTGTTCGGGTGACTTGACCAGTTCCGCAAACCCCAGCAGCGCGTCGCGGGCCTCGGCGTAACGCGGAGAATCGACCTCCACAAGAATGGTGTGATCGCTTTGCACGATCAGCGGTTTGTCGGACACAGAGGGCATGGCCGGTTGTGCTCATCCGCGGTGAAAACCACGGATTCTATCACCCTGAGACAGGGCTATGGCAGGCTGAATGCATATGGATCATGAGTCATGAGGCGGGCGAGGTGAAATGACGAAGGTCCAAATCCGAATGACGAAACGCCTAAAACCTGGTCTTTTCATTCGTCATTGCGATTTCGACCTTCGGTCATTGGGTTTCGGCCAGCCTTGAAGGGTCATATGTGTTCGTCCTGCATTCGCCCCGCCAGATTGGACAAATCCCTTGACATGACCGCATCGACCCTGTATTCTCATGTAAACGTTAAGGGTAAACGTTTACATGAGTCTTCAAGCATTTTCCAACTCGACAGGAAAGTCTCGATCCAGAGTGACGCTGGCCATGGTGGCACAGAAAGCCGGGGTTTCGGTCGCTACCACTTCCAGGCTCCTGAATCACAAGACCAGCGGCGTTCCGGTGACCGAGGCCACGCGACAACGCGTGATCCTTGCAGCCAAAGAATTGAACTATGTTCCCAACACTTCGGCGCAAATCCTGCGTCGGCAGGCGACGGACACGATCGCGGTGTTCCGGCGCGGACTGGTGGAGGCGCTAACCTCCCACCAGAGCTTTGCCACGTCGGTTCTGGCGGGAATCACGAAAGCCATCGGTCAGTCGGAGTACCACCTGCTCGTTCAGGATGAAAGGGACTTCGGCGCGACAGCCAATCCGCTCAGCCGCGGCCGGTGCGATGGGCTGATTCTGGTTTCACCTTGCGTGGATGATCCGCTGCTGGAGAGTCTGGCGGCGCAGGATCGGCCGGTGATTGCCTTGTGGAATCGCCACGTGCCCGCGCCGATGGGATTCGTCAATGCCGATCAGATCGAGACCGGACGCCTGGCGGTGCAATACCTGTACGGTCTGGGACATCGGCGGATTGCCCATATGACGGGTCCATCGTGTTTCAGTTGTGCCCTCGACCGTGAGGAGGGGTATCGGCGGGGCATGGCGGAACATGGGTTGGCGGTGGAGAGCGGTTGGGTGTTCCATGGCAATCACAACATGGAACTGGGCAAAGCGGCGCTGCATCACTTTCTTTCACTGGCGAACCGGCCGACGGCAGTATTCCTGGCCGGCGACGGGGCTGCGGCGGGGATGATCCTGGCTGCACGCGAGGCAGGGCTGCGCGTGCCCGGCGAATTGTCCGTCATCGGAAGCGACGGCATTGACGACCCGCGATCCGAAATGCTGCATTTGACCAGCGTGTGTCAATCCGTGGAACGGTCGGCCGCATTGTCCGTCACGGAGCTTATCAAGCAGATCCGCGGCCAATCCATTTCACGGTGCGAGATATCCCTGCCGGTCACGATCCTCGAACGAGGAACCTGCGGTCCGATTTCCAGTTGACCCGGTGCCGCATCCCGGCCTCGAACAACGATGAAAGGAACCATCATGCTGACTCGCAACCAGACCTGCTCCGTCCCCCTGAATCGCCGGAACACGGTGCTCCAGCCCGCCGTGGCCGAACGCGGATTTACCCTCATCGAACTTCTCGTGGTCATATCAATTATCGCGTTGTTGATCGCCATTCTTCTGCCCGCCCTGCAAGGCGCCCGCGAGGCGGCCAACACCACGCGCTGCGGCAACAACGTGCGCCAGATCATTCTCGGCGTCATGGCTTACGCGGCGGACTACAAGAACACTTTTCCGCACTGGGGACTTGGCGGAGCCGACGTGTACCACAACATACCTTGCGCGCTGTCCCCCTCGCGGGGCAAGGAGAACTACATCGCCAACAAGGTCGTGTGGGACTGTCCCTCCGATCAGACTCGAACGATCACCAACAACTTCTCGCTCGTCGCCACCCAGCCCGGCGGGTTCTACAGCACCGGATGGGGCACGACCAACATGTCCTACGCGTACAACCAGACCAGCGGCGAATGGACCGGCAGCGGCAGCAACTTCTACGCCCGGTACAGGCCGGATATGGACAAGTTCCCCAGCAAGGACGCGATCTTCTTCGACGCCGACTGCGGAACCTGGTCCAGCAACACGCTTTTCTACGTCGGCTTCACGTTCTTCCACCTGATCTGGGGCGTCGACTCCTCCCAGGTGCTCTACAGCGGTCGTCACCGCAGCGGCACAGTCAATGTCGGGGCGGCCGATGGCCACATCCAGACCATTCTGATCAACCCCAAGAGCACGTGGAACTCGGACTACGCCGCGGGAAGGGTTCCCTTCGCAACCAACGTGCATAACTAAGCGGCGTGCAACAATATCGCTCGCTGCTGGAGCAGGAGAACAGGAGACAGATGAATTCCTGTTTGCGGCTTTCACCTACTCACCTACTCTCCTACTCTACTGCTCTCCTGTTCTCCTGTTCTTCTGTTCTTCTCAGATAGGAAAGAAGCCTATGATCGGATCACAGCATTGTGCGTCAGTGCTTCGGAGGGCCGCGGCGGTTTCGTTGCTGGCCGTTGCGAACATCGCGATATTGGGCTGCGCCGCCAAGGCCGGCAGTTCACCCGTGGCAGACGCCGGACCGCTGCATGCGGTGGCGATGCGGGCGGTGTCGCTGGATCGCCAGGAGCCGCCGTACTATGCAGTGGGTGATCCGACCACGGAGAACCTGACGAGGCTGAAGGAAGCCGGCGCGGACACGATTCTGCTGTGGATCGGCTATCCCTATCAGGAACTGTTCCGGTGGGAGTGGTGGAATCGCGCGGAGACGATGGACGTACTGGCCGAGGTGGCGGGCCGCTGCAAGGCTCTGGGCCTGAAGGTGTACTACGTCAGCTACATCGGCGCTCCGTTTACGCCCTACTTCAAGGAAGGTGTAACCTTGGCGTTATCCAAGAACATGGCCGGTGAGGGCGAAAACATGCCTTCCTGGGTGGACCCGGCGTACTGGAACCAGTACATCATCCCGCGCGACGTGGCCTTGGCGAAGCTGGTCGCCCGGGGCCTGGGCCAGGGGGTGCTGCTCGAAGCCGAAACCTACGGGAGCGGGGCCCGCCCTGACATCGGCCGGCCCGACTTCGGCGACGCGGCTTTCCTCCCGTTCATGAAGCACATCGGATTGCCCGACACCGAAACACCCCCGGCCGAGCGTGCGACATACCTCTACAACAAGGGCGTTCTGCCGGCCTATATCGACTGGCAGCAGCAGAAGCTGCGTGAGCTGTCGGAGCAACGCAAAAAGGCTCTGCTGAAGGTGGCTCCGCGCGTGCAGTTGGGCATGTACGCTCCCCGGATTGATCCCGGCTGCTGGTTCTGGGGCCTGCGGCCTCTGGCTGAGGGCATGAACCAGCCCACCCGACCCATGCTCATCCTCGACGCCAACACCTATCCGGGCGCGCCGGGATTCCTGCCCGCCTATGTCGAGCAATTCCATTCGATGGCTAAGTATCGCAACTACACCACCAAGCTCATGCGGGAGTGGGGCCTCAACGCCCACGTCGTGTTCGGGTTGTTTACCTACGCCAATCCGGGCTTCCGCGCCCAGTCGTCGTGGGCCAACACACCATGCATGACTTCGGAGGGCATCCGCCAGTTCCTGCGGGATGCCCACGACGCGGGCAATGGCTGGTGGATATGGAACGAATACGGCGTACCGAACGAAGTGATTGCCGATATCCAGGCCGGCACGCAACCGCACAAATGACTCTTTAGCGGCAGCCTGGCGCCAGCAGCGTGGACGGGAGCGACGATGGCAATCGGATCAAGGCAAGCGAGGGTTCGTGTCGATAAGGATGTCCCATTTGCTGAAGTCGACGGCGTGAAGCTGCTGCTGAATCTGTACATTCCTGAGCAGCCGGTGAACCCGCCCCTGGTGGTCTACATTCATGGGGGCGCGTGGCAGACAGGCGATCACACCGACGATTTCGCGTTGTGGCTGACCGAGCATGGTTATGCCGTGGCTGGCATCAGTTACCGTTACAGCAGCCAGTCGCGTTTTCCCGCGCAGATTCACGATTGCAAGGGAGCGGTGCGCTGGCTTCGGGCTCAGGCAACCCGATACGGCTACGATGCCCGCCGGATCGCGGCCATGGGCTGCTCGGCGGGCGGTCACCTGGCGGTTCTGCTCGGCGCCAGCGAGGGCCATCCGCAGCTTGAGGGCCAGGTGGCTGGGCATCTGGACCGGTCGTCGTCGGTGCAGTGCGTCGTGGACTTTTTTGGGCCGGCGGACTTCATCCTGCGGTCCAGAGAGCAACCGGATCAGACCGAGGAACCCGGCGGGCGAGTCTATCAACTGCTGGGCAAGCCGGTGAAAGGCAACGAAAAACTGGCCAAGCTCGCCAGCGGGGCCTGGCATCTCAAGCCCGGCAGTCCACCGATCCTGATTCTCCACGGTCGTCAGGACCAGACCGTGTTTCTCAGCCAGTCCATCGGCTTACGGAATGCGTGCCAGGATGCTGACGTTCCCGTGGAACTGTATGTGGTGGATAGGGCCGGCCATGGCGGACCTGAGTTTTGTACGCCGCATTACCGCCAGATTGTGCTGAGATTTCTCGCCACCTACTTGGTCAAAGATGACGAAAAGGGCACATAAATGCGTGCTGACGCGCGAGGCCCGAAAAATGGGTAGCCCGAAAAAAGGGTATAAGTACATTTATTTTTGATGCGACAGCGAAAAGGGTGCATGAATGCGTGTTGATGTGCGAGAATCGGTGCGGCATACCAAGCTTGGGTTGGACCTTGCGGAGTCTTTGCGCCGTGCTTCAGACTGGCTGACGGATGTCGCACAGGTCAAAGAAACATCTCTGACGGTCGAAGATCCGTGGCATTTCACGTATGCCTCGTGGAAGGGCGCGATGCGTGGCGAATACCATGCCGCGACACGCAAGTGGAAATTCTTCTGCCCCGTCTGGCATACCGGCCAGGCTGTCAAATCGCTGGTCCTGGCGTCCGGCTTGTTGCACAATCCAAAGTACATTCACGCGGCTCGTCTCGGCGCGGACTTCATTCTCGACAAGCAGGTCTGGGGCGAGGATCAGCCGGACCATGGCCTGATCCTCGCCTTCGAAAACAGCGGCGAATGGGTCAACACTTCCGCCATCCTTGAGTGCATGGATGGCCTGCTGCTGTTGGCGGAACACGACCAATCCACGGAGATGCGCGACCGCGTGGTCGCCGCCGGCACGTTTGTCCTGGACAAACTGTTCATGGCCGACGAAGGCTTGTGCCGCGACGGCTACCACCCGGCAAAGCACGAGGTGATCCTGCCTCCGCCATTCCTGACCCGCGACAACATCGGCGGTCGTCCGCTGCTCGATGACGCCATCTGGCTGAAATTGCATCGACTCACCGGCGATCCCCGATTCCTCGATGTTGCCGTGCGCATCGCCCAAACCCTCGTCGCCTGCCAGCGGCCCGCGGGCAACTGGGTGGACTATGCACCATGTCACCCGGATCAGATGTCATTTCACCCCCGACACACATACTGGTGGGGCATGCCGCTGCTCGGTCTCTGGCGACAGACAGGCCGGCACGAATTCCTTGACACCGCCATGGCTTCCGCGCGGTTCACGCGCCAAGCTATGCGCCGCGATGGCGGCTATTTCCGCGGAACCTGCTACGACCATGCCACCGGTTGCATCAACACCGACTCCTTCGGCCACGCGACCTCAGGCTCCGCGTGCGCCGCGATCTTCTTCCTCGAAGTCTTTCACGAAACCGGCGATGAAGCCTGGCTACGTGACGCCGAACGGGCCTTGGACTTTTGTATGAAAGTGCAACTCAGGGAAACTTCGGACCCGAACCTTCGCGGCGTGATTCTGGAAAAAGTCCTTCCGCCGGATGGCACGGACAGCCTGCCGTATTACATACGTGACCTGGGCACGATCTTTTTTGTTCAGGCCGCGGCGAAGTATCTCGCCAAGTCAGTTGGCTAGCCCTGGTTCGGGACTGCAAAACAAGTTCAACATGAGGAATTCTCCCTCACCCACGAGGGATGAAAACAAGTATTTTCGGAGCAGCGGTAAGTGGGGCGATCTTCGTTTCCATCCAGCCACGGATTGTGCGGAAGAGCCACTTATGTTTGGGGTTGTCGAACCGGGGCCAACGGGCGTACGCCGGTGTGTTCGCTGCGTAGTTCGCCACCCCTGAACTGGCCGCCCTCGATTTTGCCGGATACCAGATCGCCGAAGGGGCTGCGCAGCCCACGGAACTCCGCGTCAAGTTCGGGTGAGGCTCCGCCGGCCAACACCAGTTGATCACCCGCCGCGTGCACCAGCATTTCCTGCACGGCGGTGACGGCCATCATGCTGGATTCAATGGTGAAATCCTCGATCTGGTAGGGTCCGCAACTGCCCGTCTGGCAGATGGTTCCCAGCCGCAAATAATCTTCGTTGAGGGTCAGCCCGTTGAAAGGAACGACGACGTTGCGAGCGAAGGACTCGAGCATGTGCGTCGGCATCCGCCGCGGCCAGGCCGCCCGCGTCGCAAGCAGACTGGCCCATGGGAATGAGAAGCCGACCCACACCCCGGTTCCCCGCATGATCATGAGGTGGATCGCGTTCTGGGCGGTGCGCAGGGTGCGATACGGGCTGAAGCGGTGGATCTCACCCAGCGGGTACAACATGGCCATATGCGAAAAATGCCGGTGGGAAAGTTGCGTTTCCAACCCCGGCCATTCGACGAAGTAATCCGGCACCACCGGGTCTTCCGGCCAATAGTGATTGGAGCTGTGTGTCCGGGCTGTGGGATACGGAACGACATTGCGCTGAAAATCCATGGCCCACGCCGACAACTCGTCGTTGCGCAGACCCAGCAGTCGTGCGGTTTGCCGGTAGGCTCCAGCCAGAAACTTGCCGAATGCGATTTCATAAGCGGAGTCACGACACGGACATTGCGGGGTGGCCAGGGTTTCGATTTCAGGAGAACTAGCTTCGCTGAGGTGATACCGGTGGTCATCGCCTTTGCGCCAGCGGCTCCGTTGAAACTTCAGGTGCTCACGGAAGACTGGCAGGCAACGGTTCAGCAAGAACTCCCGATCCTGCGTATAGACGAAGTGTTGCCAGAAATTGTGGCAGACCCACGCGCCGTGCGCCGGCTGCAAGTGGCATCCCTCCGGCAACGAGGTTGCGCAGTGGTTGTCGGTTTGCAGTGGCAAGGCCGCGCCGGGATGGCCGGACTGTCGCGCGAATTCCTGAAGCTGCGGCAACCTGGCGAAATACCAATCGTACAGGGAATGCCCCATCTCAAGGTGGTTGCCGGTGTAGATCGGCCAATAGCACGTCTGCACGTTCAAGTCCCAGGTGTACGCCCCGTTCCACGGCGGCACGCCGTCCAGTCCCCAAACACCTTGAAGACCGATCGGCTGCGTGCTGGGGCGACAGATGCAACCCAACTGATACGTGCCCCGATACCACAAACGTTCCAGAATGGAATTGGATAAACGAACGCTGCTGCGTGACCAGAAATCCCGCCACCATGTCCGGTGCCCCGCCAGCAAGGAAGCCCAGTGGCCATGTCGTTCCGCGAGTTGATCGATGGCCGATTCCAGTTCCTGTTCCGGATTTTGTTCGAGATTCCAAATGCTGACCAGTAACAACAACTCACTACCGGCCTGGGCGGCTATTTCATAACCGTCTTCTCGGCGTCGAATGGGAATCGTCTCACCTCGCTGACAGGCCCGCACACCTATGAGCACATGGGGACGTTTATTGATCAGAAATCGCATGAATGCCATGCCGTGCAATACCCCGCATTCAGAACTGGCGCATCCGGCATGAGGATTGACAAGACGTCCACGCGGCTTGCCCTCAAGTTGTCGGGAGTATCGCTGAACTTCCGCAACAGCCCCGCTCCACAACTCCGGCGGCCGCCAATGAAAGCGGTAAGACCTGGGAGACGATGTGACGCGGAAGCACAAAACGGGTTGGTCCGCATGCACGAACCACTCCAACCGTCGCTGATCGGTGACGCGATAGGCAACCGCGCTGGCGAGGTCAAGCCCTTCTTCAAAACGGCTTCCGTTGCCGCAGGACAACACCAACGAGCCGGCGGTGATGCGCCGTCTCTTCTCCGTCCACCAAAGATCGGAACGATCCAGCGACAAGACCAGATCGCTGGGACCGCCCCATGCCATGACCCCCAATGTTCCGTTGCCGGACGGAATCCCTTCAATCCACTTTTGTGTGGGCTGAGTGCGATGAAGGTTGTGTGTCTGGATAGTCTTCATAGTTGCCGCTTGCATAGTAAGGTTTCAGCCCTGTGGCAGTCGTTCCTGAGCTTGAGACTGACGATTCATGCTCTGTCTATTCTGACCGGCTGTCCTTTCAGAGTTCCTGTACTCACTTGACCAGACGCAACAATACGGAGCCGTGTGGGGGTAACATTGACGGACGGAACGAAGCACCGGTCCATGCGTCTACCGCGCCTTCCGCGAGCTTGGGCAAATCGGTCGTGGCAGGTGCGTCGCTCCAGTTGAAGATGGCAAGGTAGGCTTCGTCGTTCCCCTCGGCAAGCCAGAGTCGCGGCGGCGATTCGACTTTGCCGTGAGGCAGGTCGAGACAGCGAACGCGGCGGGCCGGGTCCGAGAGTTCGAGCGTCCGGTTGAGCCGGTGAAGCGTGGCGTCATCCAACTGTGTCAGGTTCCCGCTGACTTCGATCGCCATGCCGGTGACAGCGGCGAGGTTGAGCCACGTCTGCCATTGGGTCTGCGTCCAATACCGACTCCAGCCGATGGAATCAATGTTCGGCAGAATCGGCCGCTCCTGCATCAGCATGCCGGTGTTGGCGCACCACGTGGCAATGTTTTTGACCATCGGCCAATGGCCTTCGCCTATGTCCTCCGCGCAGCGAAAGTAATCAGCTCCGCCTGCTGCGTACAAAGGATTGCCGGTGCCACATACGACGCACCATCCGAAAAACCCGTCCACGGGAAGATACTTGCGAAACATCTCCATGAGCCAGCGCCGGTATTCGGGCGCGGTGCGTCCGGGATTTTGATACCGACATCGCTTGCACTCGAAGGCAAAGGAACTGAAATCAAGTTTCACGCCTTCAAATCCCCACTCCTGAAATACGGTGCGGCACATGAAATCGAGATAGTCGCGTACACCGGGCACGGATACATCTAGAACACATTGCCGACGGGGATCTGGATGTTCAGGTGTAGGGTCCGGACCGACGCGCAAGGGGCTGCCATCCTTCAGCCGCAGAACCCAATCGGGATGTTCGGCGAGCATGGGTGATGATTCAGTGGCCCATAGTCCCAGCCAGATCGCAGGCCGAAGACCGGCTGCTTTGATGCGGCTCGTGAATTCTCGGGGCGAAGACGGATATTTCTTCTGGTCAAACGCCGGGCCTGCGCCATATACGAAATCTATCTGCGCCTGATGTCCATTTTGATATACACGTTGATAGCCGTCGTCGATCTGAAGAAAGCCGACCGTTGGAAAATGTTTTTTGAATATGGGCAGATGCTCGTAACACAACGCCTCGGTCGTTTCGGCCCATATGCCGTAATTCCAACTGCACCAGATACGCTGGCGCGGCAGCGGATTGCTCTTGTCGCGTCGCGCGAACAAGCCGGTCTTGCGCAGATACGCATAATATGAATCAGTCGCAGACTGAGGATCGGAGGTCGGCGCGAGCGCGAGAAATATTGTTTCCCCACGCCACTCGCCGCCGGCCGGCAATTCAATCCAGTCGAGGCCTGTCAGGTTTTCACGAAATGAAAAGGTCGTCCGGCTCAGTCGCCAGATGAGATGACAACGTTCCTGTGTCGCCGCCGCCACAAATAAACCGTGCGGCTCATTTTCGCTGCCAAGGAATACCCCGGGGAACACGGCATCTTCCGACCAGCCCAGTTCCACAGCCTCGTCCGACAATTCCTTCCAATACCGGTCTCGGTAAATGGTGCCTGTGTCGAAGAAATCCTGTCGAATGTTTTCGGTGTGGAAATACCGGCCAGGACTCTTCCGCGGCAGCACGGGGTTTCCAGTCCACTCGATGCCGGCAAGCCGTATCGGTTTGTCGCTGTCATTCCTGACAATGGCCTGTAACGCCAGCCATTCGCCTGGCTCCTCGTTCACAATCCGCGCCGTGCAGGTTGCGTTTTCGGAACGCGCGGTCAAACTTTCGATGCCCACTGTCTGTATGAGTTGGATGCTTGTGTTCATGGTTTGGCAATCTCGATGCGCAGCAGTCGGTAGTCATGCTGTCGAATATCAAGTGTGATGTGGAGCAGCCTGCCGTCGTTCTGCGAACTCAGTGCGGCGACTCCGGGGTTATTCAACTCCACAAGCCAGGCCGCTTCATCGACGTCGGCCTTTTTGGTTTGCAGATCACTTACAACAAAACCGTTGCCGCCGGTAATTCCCAGAGCAGCGGGATCAACCGCGATCGTTACATGATTTTGCGAAGTATCGTTGCGGTTGAAGACGATCACCATCAGTTGATTATCCTGTCGCCACGCGCTGGCGAACACGTTCGCGGCCTCTGTGGTGAGTGCGGCGGCGACTTGGTCATCCCAATAGGGCAGGAAGTCGGCTTTGCGATTCACATCAATGCCGCGCCAGTCCATGTAGATGGCGTAGGTGGACGCGCCGTTGTCGTGTAGCTGGAGATAGCCGAGGTGATCGCGGAACGTCGCCCGCGTGTGCGCGCTCAGATGCATCGGTTCCAGCGGAACAAACATATCCAACATGTAGGTTCCCAGCCCCCACTTCAACCCGTCGTTCAGGGTCTGCATGTACTCCGGCGACCATTTTTCCGAGAACCACACCCCGTCCGTGCCAACCCTTGGTTCGTTTTCGCCGTCGAGCAGACTATCTGCGACTGAGTATGCCCCCATCACGTAAGTGTCCGTCGCATGAAGGCAGATGATCGGGTCGATGCCTTCCGCAAGCGTGATGGCTCGCAGTCGTTTGAGGATCTCGCGCATCCCGCGCCATGAATAGCCGGGCTGGAGTTGACCATGCAAGGCCGGGCGATCCGGCAGGTCAATGACATAGCCCATCCCGGCATCCGGATTCGCACCAAAGCCGGAAAACGAATTGTCGAAGTACCACCCCGGCACGCGCGCCTCGCGTATCCACTGCTGGTATCTCCAAGCTCGATACTCCACCTCGGTCTGCTGCATTGCTCCGTCGTAGATATCGCGGTTCGCGGTGATCTCCGGCAGCAGATAGCCGTAACAATTCGCGCCCTGCAATCCCGGTACGCGCGGATCGTCGATCTCCGGTGTATGAAACACCGCGTCCAATGCTTGATACTGCATCGGGACCACGTGGCTGATCCACGACCATTGCTTCGCGGCGAGCGTTGTGTTCCAGGCCTTGTTCCGTTCCCAATCCAACGGATACAAAGCCGAGCTTTGTCCGCCCAGGTAGATTTCGTTGTTAAGTTGCAACTGACACCCGTTCCACGCCCACCCGTCGGGGTTATATGCCACGAATGCGCTCGTCGGGCTTATCCGCAGGCGTTCGGCCCGAAAATTGTCCGGCAACGGCTTGAGCGGTGTCCCCTGCAGACTGAAAGTAATCTCACGGGCATGATCGAAGGTGAACGGTCGCGCTACGAGATTGAGCACGAGGTTGACGCTGTTCTTGGTGCGCACGACTTCGATGGCCGAAACTGTCTTGGTGTCGTCCGGCACCCAGCCTTCATCGCTATCGGCCATGAAGGCGATCCCACGTTTTGCCCCGCCGACCCACACATATGGCTTGAAATTCCCCACGAGCAGTCCAAAACCATTCGCAGTCGGTCCGCCAGCTTGTTCGCCGCTGTTCCAGAGCTGTCCGTTGTCCTTCTTCAATGCCATCGTGGTACGCATGGCCCGCATGTTGCCCTGCGCGGACCCCGCGGCATGCAGGTAACGCCCTTCGCTTTCGGTCAGCGGGACGATCAGACGAATCCGCTCCACTTTCTGTACGCCCATCGGCTCCAGCCGCAGCCGATACTGAAGATAACCGTCGTAATCGAGCTGGCCGTGTGCCGTGACTTTCCAATCCTCGCCGCTGAGCGATCCGTCGAACTGTGCCTCGTTTTTCGCCGTTTGAACATTCGTCGGACGGTCGGCTGGTTTCAGCGTAATGGGTCGCCCATCGCACATGATCTCAAGCTGCACTGGCCCGCTTAGTATGTTCTCATCCAGATTGCGTACCTGTGTTAATAGGCCGCTTCCATCCACGCTGTAGGTCCGTCCCCAGCATGACAGGTCAAGTCCCTGATCGCTGTTCTTCGTTTCAATGGGCGTCCATGGCGGCAAAACTTGATCCGTCACGCCGATCTTGTTTCCGATCCATGGCAGGTCCTTCGCATGATCGTACCGGATGAACAACGACCGGGACCGCGCCAACAGCTTCCGTCCCGGTCCAGGCGTCGGGTTCAGATTCGCGGCGTTCATCATCGCGGCGCCCGCATCGCGCGATTTGTCGTTGTCCCCATAAAGACAGGCGGTGATTTCATAGACACCCGGTTTCAATTCCGGCAGCGAGGTCTTCAGCTCGTAATCGCCCGCCCCTTTTACGGGACTCGACATTGGATACGTTACGAATGGCTTGTCTTCCCCCTGCCGCCGCACTGATACCTCCGCGCCCGTGCGATGCTCCTCGCCTGGGCGACCAGCCACCTTTACCTTCATCCACAGCATGTTGCGGATCGGGTTGTATTCACCCAGGGCGCACACCATCCCGCCGCAGATCTTCGGCTCGCCGCTCATCCACATATCGGGAACGTAGGCAGTCCGGTCACGGCCATATCCTGCGCGGAATGGCAACGACTGCCGGTACAAAACGGTTCCTGTCGCATTCGTCACGGAAAGGTCCAGCGTGTGCAAAGCCGTGTCGGTGACGGCAATCTCCTCCGAAGTCCACACTTTGCGTTCACCCGCGGCCAGCGCGATCGTCTTGGCGTGGGTTTTGGCGTCCACCGTCACCTTGACGGTCACAGTCGTCGGCAGTGCCGCGTTATTGAGCAGTGCCAGCGATGGCTTCACTCTGCCGTCCAGCAGATCGCCCATATCCAGCACCTGCACCACAGGATCATGCTCTGTCAGCCGGATGCGTGCGTAGTTGCTGGCGATGTGATAGGCGCTCATGGGTGCGAGGTTGCGCCAATTGCGCGCCACAAAGTCGAATCGGTAGCTTTCCGACTTTACGATGGCGTTCTGGTCCTGTTGCGGGTAATCGCGCGCCAGCAGAAGACCCCATTCCTCGTCAACCGGAGCATGGGTCACATTCATCCCATCGAGCGGGATCGCGTATTCGCTCTCCCACACGGTTCCGTCGGCGTTAAATGAGTTCGCCGCAACGGTGGTGTTCGGTATCTTGCGCACGTCCAGCGAATCGACCGAAGAAGAAATCGCATTGAATTTGATGCCACGAATCTGCTCGCACAGCTCGCGCCGATTCAGATTCGTGCTTGATATGTTCGCCATGAACCGGTACCAACTCGGGGTGTCGCCTGAGTTCAGGCGGTTCGGCGCCAAGGCGATTGTTACCGTATTCTGGTTATCCTTGAAGTACAATGGCGGCATCGCTTCCGCGACGTTCAGCCGGTCGTATGCCATGTTGCCCCAGTAGAAATGCCAGGGCAGCGTCACCGGCGGCGCGTTCTTCTCGCTCGGCAGCAGGGACGAGCGCTGCGCAACATACAGTGTCGTGTCGTCGTACTTCAGCCAGAACGTGGCCTGACGCGGGTGGGCCACGCCATCGAACTGGTTGATGATGCCGGTGACTGCCGCCGCGTCGTCCCACTCCCCAGCCGACAGTTTGCCGTCCAGCACGGGCGGGTGCGTCGTCCGGGGAACCGTGATGCGCATTTGGGTATCGGCGGCCATCGTCTGGGCAAGCAGACAAAGACAGAACAGCGGCGCAAGCATTCGTTTTTGTACCAATGTATTCACAGAACTATCTCCACCATATCTACGTTCACACATCTTCGGTTTTCGTCCTTCGAGCCTGCCGTCAGTACCTGCGGATGCCGATCAATCGCCCGCGGTGCGGTGCGAGAGCTTTCACGGTAATCGCTCGGCTTTCCACATCCAGCGTCGCAGACGCGTCCTTTTCATCCTTGTAGATGTCCCGAACGCCCACGAACTCCTGCCACGGCAATTGCGGCATAAGCTTGAGCGTATCAAGGTCAATCTTCAGCGTGACGTCTTTCGTGTCTTTCCGGTTGTAGTTGAAGACTTCAATAAGAATCCGATCCGGCAATTGCCAAAGCGAGACGAGCACATCTTTGTCCTGGCCGGTCACAAATGGGTTACGCCAGAAGGAGTGGTACACCGTCTGCTCGCTGTTGATACCCCAGTCGAGAACGGCCGTTGGCATCCGAAAGACCTCAAATGGCAGATACCGATAGGCTGGGCTGGCGCTGTGGGCGCAAAGTTCCGGGTTGCACCAGGAATCGAACAGCCACAAGTACTCGGCGCTGGTCCGCTTGGCTTTGACCACTTTCGTCACGTCATGTGACGCCAGGTAGCTCATCCAGGTGATACTCACGCCCCAGTTGTGCGAACAGGCCATCGTGCGCATGCGCTCGACCGGGTAGTAGTCAATCCAATCGCGATCGCTGACGTCCAGATCCCAATCCCGTTCACCATCAAGGACCGCATCGAGCCACGGCAGTGCGCACATCACGTACGCATGTGTCGAGTGGCTGCCGACCGCGCCGGGGTTGAGACCGTAATCCTGCTGCAGCGCCCAAAGCCGCATGAAGAATCGACGTACGTTCCAACTGTTGTAGCCCGGTTGGATGCTACCATCCGGCAGACGGTACGCCAGCCCGCTGAGCTGACTGTGGAACAAGATGGGGAATGTCAGGTCCCAATACGTATTTCGCACGCCGCCTTCGCGGAACGCCTGATCGAACAAGTACATTGCATAGTCAATGTATGTGCTGTTCCATGTGTCGCCACTACCTGTGTACCATTCGTCTCCGAAGTAGTTGAACACGTCATCTTCGAGCGACTTGTGGCCGTAGCCCATGAGTTGGAAGGACATGTGGGTGAAATTGACGCCGTGCCGCGAAGTCCATGGATCGGTGTAGCGGAACCGACGGTACCACGCGTCCGCGCCCTGTTTCTGCTCCGCCCAAAGGGCAGGCCATTCCTCCGGATACCGCGACTCGGGATGGATGTAATTCACATTGCCGCCTGGCGGGATGACAAATGGCTGTCCCGTCTTCGAGTCTTTGCGCACACCGCGAAACGGTGGTCCAAACGTACCATCCGAAGTCGCCGCGAAGCTACGCCAGCCCTTCGGTAGCGGCTTGAACGGCGACGCCATGTAGCTCAGCGAAATCGTCCGCGCCTCTGTCAACGCCACCGGCTTGCCGATGATGTTGTTGCGCAGCACCACTTCGCCGCCTGCACGCAATACTTCATGCGCCGGCACATTGTCATCCGGAAACCAGCCGCGGTCCGTGTCCGCCCACCATAGAAAGCCGCGCCGGTCACTGCCGATCCAGACCGTCGGATAGAAGGAACCGAGCCGCATCCTGCTGCCTGCACGCCCCAGATCAAGCGTGGACCAGAGGTGGCCCTGCTTGTCTTTGGGTAACTGTATAGCCATTTCCGCCGCATAGTTGTTGCCGGGGCCGACGCACAACAGGCCGTCGGCATCCATCTCCGCCACCGGGAACTCCAGTCGCAAGGCTGACACCTGTACGGGCTGATCGCCTTGTGGCCGGTAAGTGAGGTCTACATAGACAAGGCCGTCCTGTTCCAGCCAGCCTTTCGCGGAGAATACCAACCCCGCACCTGCCGCCTTTCCTTCAAATCGAATACGCCAATCCGTCGCCTCCGTGATCGTCGGTGCACCAAGTTTGACCACCTCTTCCTTGCCGTTGACGACTACCACGATCCGTGCCGGCGCGGCGATCAATGCTTCTCCCTGTGAACGAAGACCCGCCGGCAGGCCGAGCGCGTTAAGCGTGTACTCTCGCCCCCAGCAACTGAAGGTATTGCCTTTCCGGATGATGGCAGTGAAAGGCGACAGCACGCGCTCGATGTCGCCGAACTTCTTGCCCCACCACTGCGGGAAGGCTTTCGCTTCGTCCTTTTTCTCGATAGCCGCAGAGTCCGGGCCTAGTCTCTGGCCATCTTTCAACTCCAACCACGCTTCGACCTTGTACTTGCCTGGCTTGATGGCATCGAGCTTTCGTACTTCCGTAAAGTAGAATTCCGCCATGTTCTCGATCGTGCCGCTCACATACGGTTTCGTCGCACCTTCGGCAGTGACCGTATAGGTCAGCGCCTTCGCCTGCCGCGGATCCGGGAGGTAATACGCATCACCTTTCACCACGAGAAGTTCACGGAGCGGATTAAATGTGGATACAAAGCCGAATTTGTTCGGATCGCGCGCGGGCGGTGTTGCAATCGTCTGTGGGCTTTCTCCCACCTTGAAGGATGCCGAGTATGTCAGCAGTGACGTGTCATTATGCGTTACGCGCAGATCAACCAGACCGGAAGTCACGTCGGTTGGCAACTTTTCGTTGAGGTTGTACCGTGCTTCACCGCCCGCCGGTACGAGGAGCGTCTCGTTTTTCACGATCTTGCCGGCAACGTTGATGTTTATGGCGAGCTTGACTTCCTGCCTTGCCGGGTTGTACGCCTTGACCGTCATCGAGGCTGTGCCGTCTGATGCGAGGTTGTGCAGCGAATCCATCGTGAGCTGCACCGCGGGCGTGTTCTCGACAAGCGTGCCGACGTTCTTGCCATCGGACACGAAGTAGCCACCATGGCACGGTATGCGAGCCTGCATCCACCCCGGAAAGTGATTGATGCCGAGCATGAACCGCCACTGATCACCGGCCTTGTGCGGGCCGGTGAGTTCGAAATCAGCCAGCGACGCGCTCGCTTCCAACTCCCACCAAGAACCGCCGTTCGGTGCGCTGCCCGGCGGCGTGACGCGTGTTTTGCACGTGAAGGCCGGCTGCCAGTTCTTGATCAACTGCCCCACCGCCAGCCGCGTCAGTTCACCGTCATAACCGAGCGCGTTCAGGTTCATTCTGAACGCATTTTCCCGGTTGCCTGAGTTCACGTTCTGCCCGCGCGGATGAAGCAGCAGTTCCAATCCGTCGTCAAAGCAGTTGGCCAAGCCCTGTGAACGACCATCATGGATGTGGGGCTTATATCCCGACGGCATATACGTACGGCATGCGAGGTAGAGATGCTCCGAATCCCAAGCCAGATAGAACGTGGTCGGACGCGGAAGAAGAATGTCAGTGCCCTGGTCCACCACGCCTGCAATCGCAGTCGCTTCCCGCCACTCGACTGGATCAATCGAGCCGTCAATTTGAGGCGGCGCGCTCATCCGCGGAATGGCGAATCCAGTTACTTTGTCCAGGGGCAGACCAGCCATAGCCGGGCCGGCGGTAGCGAAGGCCCACATGCCGATCGCCAACCCACACAGGAACGTCATACGCAACAACTTCCGAACTGTAGCCATCATTTTAACAGTACTCATATCTGTCTCCTTGTAATCCGTGATGTTCAGGCGATGGTTTCCATGTGGTGCACGGCCGGCGCCGCGCATCGCCAACAGATGCATGGGCTTAACGCACGCACCGATGTCACACACCGTCAGGTGAAGCACCCTGACTTCATTTGTGATCAATATTTTCGAATCCCGATGATCCGTGCCGTGTGCGGCTGAATCGTCTTGATGGCGACCGTTTGATTGTGAATATCCATGGTCGGATCGGGATCTTTCGGCATGCTTTGCCGACCGTATTCGCCGGTATCCTCCACGACCCGCAAGCCGACAAACTCCTGCCAGGGCAGCTTCGGCACCAGACCCAAGGCATCCATGTCTACCTTAAGTGTGACATCCTTGGCGTTTTTACCGTCGTAGTTGAACACGACCATCAACACACGATCCGGCAATCGCCACAACGAAACGAGAATGTCCTTATCCGCGCACTGCACATACGGATTCCGCCAGAATGGGATGTACTCGGTCTTCTCGTCGTTGATGCCCCACTCCAGCGCCGCCGTACCCCACTTGATCTGCGGCCCGTGGGGGTGGATCAGTTTATGCCAGTTGTGAGTCACCCAGGAGTCGAACAAGCGGATGTAGTCGATCTGGCCTCGCAAACAACGCTCCCAGCGAGCCTTGTCCGAGAAATTCATCAGGTCCATCCAGGTGATCTGCGTCCCGAACGTGTGGGAGCAGGACATGACGCGCATGCTCTGTGCGGGATAGCCGTCCACCCAATCCATGACTGAAGAGTCTGAAAGCTGGTGGTATTCGCCGTCGAGCAGGGCGTCGGCCCAAGGCATGGCGAGCAACAGATAGTTGTTGGTACCGTGGACCACCTGTGCCCCCGGTCCGGCTCCGTTTTCGTCGAAAATCGAATAGGTATGCATGAAGAAGCGGCGAGCATTGAAGCCGGTGAAGCCAGGCTGCACACGACCGTCCGGCAGCACATACGCTGCGCCGGCCTGCACGGAATGGTGAGGACCGGGAATGAAGAAGATATCCCAGTAGATCGTCTTCAATCCACCCTCTCGACAGGCGCGGTCAATGATGTAGGTGTAGTAGTTGATGAGTGAATCGCTGTAAGTCTCGCGGCCTGCCGGCTTCCATTCCGGAGCGAAGTAGCTGAACACATCATCCTGGAGCGATTTCGCGCCGTATCCCACCAGACATGTGCTGTACTGGACAGCCCGTTCGGTGTCCATCCGGCCCGCATAGCCGGGAATAAGCGACTGGTACTGACGAAGGCGTTCGTCCGACCGCGGCTTTTGTGCGGCCCAGTACGGTCCCCATTGGGATGAATCCTTGAACGGCGGAGCCAGCATGTGCGTATATGTATCTTCCTTGCCCGTCACGGGGTCCTTGAAAGTCGTGTGTGACTGCCCGTAGTACGAAAAGATGGAGGCACGCCAGCCTTTCACGAGCGGACGGAAAGGCGAGGCCATGTATCCGAAGCTGATCGTGCGCGAGGTGTTCACGGTGAAGGGTGCGCCGATGATGTTGTTGCGCAGCACCACCTCGTTGCCCTGGCGCAGCACGGCGTGGGCCGGGACCTCGTCCCTCGGAACCCAGCCCTGGTCGTTGTCGCCCCACCACAACAAGCCCCGTTGTTCGTTGCCGAGCCATACACAGGAATAGAAAGAGCCTACTGTCATACCCGAGCCCATACGCCCAATGTCCAAGGTGGACCATAGCGGACCTTGCTTGTCCGTCGGCAGCAGTTTCACTGTGCGCGGAGCGAAATTTCCGCCAGGGCCAAGGCAAATCAGCCCTTCGGCTTCCTTGTTTGAAAAGGGAAATTCGATGTACAAGCCGTCCACCTGCACCGGCGCGTCGCCGGCGGGAGCGTAGCTGAGATCCACATACACCAAGCCATCCTGTTCGACCCAGCCTTGGCTGTGGAAGACCAATCCTGCGCCTTGGGCAGTGCCTTCAAAGTTCACCCGCCACTCCCTGGTCTCGGTGAATGTGGGGAGGTGATTCAGCGGCACGATCTCCTGCTTGCCGTCTCTCACCACCACGATGCGGGCCGGCGCAGCCAGTACGGGCTTCTCCTGGGAAGCTATGTCGGCCGGCAATCCGAGCGCATTCAAGCTGTACGCCCGCCCCCAGGCGGTGACCACCGCCCCGGTGCGCGTCATGGGGCTGAAGGGCGGAATCACCCGTTCAATGTTGCCCCGGCTCTTGCCCCACCATTCCGAAAACGCCTTTGCCTCATCCAGTTTGCTGAACTTCACCGTCTGCGGACCGATCACCGTGTCGCCTTTAAGACCCAGCGTCGCTTCCAACGCGTAATCGCCAGGCGTCAGGATGGGCAACTCCAGAAGCCGTGAAAAGTAGTACGTGCTTGCCTCGCCAATGCTCCCTTCGAGGACGGGTTTATCCTGGCCCGCCTTAAGAACGCGATAGCGCATCTCGCGGGCCATGCTCGGATCGTCAAGATAGTAACTGTCCCCGGTCACCTGGAGCGTACTGCGCACGGGATTGAACGTCGCGGACAGCGAGAAGGAAGGTTTAGCGTCGGGTGCGGACTGAGGGCTTTTCACCCACTCCTCGTCATAGCCGACTTTGAACAGCGTGTAATAGCGGAACAGTTCTTTCTCTCCCTGCATCACCCGGTAGTAGATCGTGCCGTCCTTCGCCGAGCGTGGGAACTTTTCATTCAGCACGAATTCCGCCGTCTTCCCTTCCGCCACGGCAAGCGGCACTTCCCGCTTCACCAGGTCGCCTTCCTTGTCCGCATAGTGGGCAAGAAGGGAAAGGGTGACCGGAGACTGTGTCGGGTTGTAGGCTCGGAACGTCACCGCCGCGACCCCGTCCAAAGCCCAGGGAAGCTGTTCCATCGTGACCTGCACGGCGGGAGTATTCTCCACCAGCGTCACCAGCGGATACCCGCCGGGATCGAAGAAACTCGAATTGACCGGGATCATCGCCTGCGACCAACCTGAGGCCAGTTGGTTGAAACCCAGCAACATCCGCCATGTATCTCCGGCGCGGTTCGGCCCGGTAAGCTCGAAATCCCGGATGCTCCCGGCCCATTCCATCTCCAGCCAGCGTCCGCCGAGGGGAGCGCTACCCGGTTCTGTCAGGCGGGTTTTCGTTCGGAAATCCGGCAACCAGTTGGCCATCATCTGCCCCACAGCCACACGGGTGAGTGTGCCGTCAAATCCCAACGCATTCACATTGAACTTGAACGAGGTGGTTGCCATGTTGGCGTCCACATTCTTGCCAAGTGGCTGGAAATGCAGTTCCATCCCCGCATCGAAGCAACTCGCCGTATGCGGACTGCGACCGCCCACCTTCGGTTTGCCGGCTCCGGGCTTCATCCACGCCCGGCAGGCCAGGTACAGGTGCCCGTCATCCCAGGCCAGCCAGTAGGTAGTCGGTCGAGGAATGAGTTCATTGGCCGGGAATTCCGCGACTCCGCTGACAGCCACCGCCTCGCGCCATTCACTCGGTTCAATCCTCCCATCGACGGTGGGTGGAGTTGTCATTTTCGGGATACAGAATGCCGGCATTTTGTCGTGCGGAATCTCGGCATGGCCGGGCTGGGAGGCCGTCACAGATACGATGGCGACGATGAATGCGAATACGGATGGTCTACTCATGTGGTCATTTCCTTTCAGTCAATCACGACTCTGCTATATCCCCAACAGGCGATAATAGTTGATGGACCTACGGCTCTCGGAGTCTTTCGTGGATTGAGCTATTTTCAAAACCGGTTGTCATGACGGGCAACGCCGCCACCTTTCGTGATCTGTTTCTATCGCACACTGAGGATTCGATAGTTTCGCGGCTTGATGTCGATGGTGATCGTGACGATATCGCCGGTCACTATGTAGTCGAACGCGCCTTTCCCAGCGCCACGGAGTTCGGTCTCCGGAGCGCCGGCTTCGACATCAATGACCAATGGCGAGGTTCCCGCCGTCGGAGCTGCCCCGAGCGCGCGAAGATCGACCTTCACGACGCAATTCCTGACATCTTCCGCGCTGTTGTTGAACGGAAGAAGCATCAGTCCTTGATCCTGCCGCCACGCGCTGACCAGAATGTCCGGACGGTCGGACTTCAACGCGGACGACACTTTCGGATCCCAGTAGGTCAGAAAATCGGCTTTCCGCGCCAGGGCGAGTCCGCCCGGCCAACCGACGTGATAGGTACACCCCTCGCTGTCATGCAGCATCTCCCACCCGATCATGTCGCGGAACGCATGGCGGGTCTCCACACTGAGATGCATCGGCTTCCAGTCGCCGGCAACCCTATCCATGAAGAGCACCGGCACGCCCCACTTCTCCGAAGGGAGCACCGCCTGCATTCGCTCGGGCTTCCAATGGTCTGAGAATGACGGCGTCTCGGGGGTCACCTGCGGATCCTCCTCGCCATCCATCATGAAATCGGTGAACGACAGCGCGTTGATGGTGAATGTGTCGGTCACATGCGTCCAGATAAAGGGGTTGACCACACCAACCTCAGCGAAGACATGCCGCAGCCGCTTGAAGAATTCGCGCATCCCGCTCAGGCAATAGCCGGGCTGTATCTTTCCGTGAAGATTGGGCCGGTCGCGTAAGTCGAGCACATAGCCCTGCCCCGCGTCAACATTGACGCCCAGCGTGGGGAAGACATTGTCGAAGTACATCCCGCGCAGCCCGGACTCGGTAATCCATCGTTGATAGCGCCACAGGCGGTATTCGAGATCAGTCTTTGTGAGGTTGCCATCCCAGATATCCACAGCGGCAGTGGTATCCGGGCAGATGTACCCATACAGATTAGCGCCCTGCAGGCCGGGAACGCGCGGATCGTCAACCTCCGCGGGGTCCAGCCACGCATTGAGGCATTGGTAGGGAGTGGCCACCATCCGCTCGTATCGCCACGGGTTCCTTGGATTCTCCGGGTAGTAGAGTTGCGTGAATTCACAGCTCTTGTCCCAATCCAGTGGAAACGGATTGCTGTACGAAATACGGTAGGGTTGTAGCAGAAAGCTGCCGTCATTCGCCTTGACGCCATCGTCGGCGTGGCAGAACGCCATGGTTCCCAGAATATGTAGACGCCTCTCGCGGAAGTTGTCCGGCAATGGGCGCACGGGCGTCGCTTGAAGGTTGAAGACTACTTCGCGGGGCTTGTCGAATTTGAACGGCCGCGCCACCAGATTGAGGATGAGCGACACGTCATTCGCCGTCCGTTCAACCTCGATGGCGGACACCGCTTTCGTCTCGTCCGGCACCCAGCCCTGATCGTTGTCGGCCATGAAGGCCAGCCCGCGGCAGGCGTTGCCCACCCAGACGAACGGCTTGAAATTGCCTACGAGCAAGCCGAGACCGTTGTAGTCGCTGGCCGCCGACTGTCCGCTGTCCCACAGCCGGCCCATATCGGGCTTGAGTGCGATGTTCGACGTGGCTGCGCGCATGTTGTATCCGGCCGCGGCGTGGAGATGGGTGGCCTGTGCCGGCGTCAACGGGATGCGCAGACGGATGCGATCCACCTGCCGCTCGCCCTGCGGCTCCAGACGGATTCGGCACTCGATGTTGCCGTCGTATTCGAGCCTGGACCGCGTGGTCACGGTCCAGCCCTCGCCCTTGAGAACACCATTGAAGGTCATGGCGTGCTGCGCCTCGGTCAGATCGAGCAGCTTGGCGTCAGGCTTCAGCACGACTTCTTTGCCGTTCTCGACAATCTCGATCCGCTCCGGGCCGGCCAGCAGCGCTTCGCCGGTGGCAGTCGCGTTGGTGAGCAAGCCGCCGCCATTCACCCGGTAGACACGCCCCCAGCAGTGCAGATCGACCCCGTCACCATCGCGTTTCATCGCCAACGGCGTCCACGGAGGAAGCACTTTATCGCTGACACCAAGGCTGTTGCCCAGCCACGGCAACTCCTTGGCGTGATCGTATCGCATGAAGTAGTCGCGGGATCGCCCGATAGGATTGCCGCCCGCGTCATACACCGTGGCAGTCACTTCATACAGGCCCGGCACAAGGGCAGGCAGTTGAACCCGTGTTTCGCTCACCCCGGCCGCGTCGAATGCCGGGAGCGGAGCGGTGAACATGGGAGCGGCCTCGCCCGGACGCCGGACGCTCAGCTCCGCCCGCGACGCCTTGTCCTTGAGCGGCATGTTGCCGATCCTCACCCGCCCGATCAGCAGATTGCGGATCGGGTTGTACGGGGTCATGGTCGCATCGAGCCACGGACCGAGTTTGTGTTCGCCGGAAAAGTAAATCTTCGGCACAGCCGCCCTGCGATCCTCGGCGTATCCGACGCGAAATGGCACCTCCTGCG
>JADLAP010000127.1 GCA_020848195.1 Phycisphaeraceae bacterium | reverse complement strand
TCAACACCGACCAGTCCGCCGACGGCAACACCGGCGGCACCATCGCGGTCGGCGATGGCGTCACCTTTACCGCCGATGGCGGCCTGAGCAACGGAGCCAATGGCGGATCGGCACAGGCCAGCGCGATCACTCTGCAGACCAACGGCACCGGCGGCGACATCACCCTCGGCAACCAGGTCACCTTCATCGCTCAGGGCGCTGATGGCGCGACTGGCACCACAGGCACCAGCAGTCAGGGCGGCGGCATCTCCATCACCACCCTTCTGGGCACTTCCGATATCGTTTCGGGCACCGGGCTGACCCTCAACGTCAGCGGCGGCGATGTCCCGGCAGGCATCCTGGGCACGGGTCTCGCCGGCAACATCACCGTGCAGACCTCCGGCACGACTTCGACCATCCAGCTTGGCACGAACGCCAGTCTGCTGGCGGTCGGCGGAACGACGGACACCGGCGTCGCCGGCAACGGCGGCAGCATCAATGTCGCCACGACCGGCAGCACGAACGCCTTGATCAGCATCGGCAACGGGCTGACCATCAATGCCAGCGGCGGCGCGGATACGACCACGGGCACCGCAGGCACGGGTGGCCAGGGCGGCACCATCAACGTCACGACGGCTCTGGACGGAGCCAGCATCACGCTGGGCACCGGCGCGATCACAGCCAACGGCGGCGTCGGCGGCACCACCGGAGGCCGAGCCACCAACGTGACTGACGACGGAGCCGGCAACGACGCGGTGACCATCAGCACCACCGGCACCAACGCTCTGATCAGCCTCGCAGCCAGCGTCACCGCCCAGGGCGGACGCGGGTTCACGGCGGCTGGCGGCAACGGCGGCGATGTGACCATCACCACCGACCTCGGCGTCTCGACCATCACGCTGGCGACGACAGCCAATGTCTCCACCAGCGGCGGCCAGGGCGCGACGACCGGCGGACGCGGCGGCAACATCGAGATCAACAGCGACGCCAACGGCGCCGGCGACTCCAACTCCAGCGCGATCATCGTCAACAGCACCCTGACCACCAGCGGCGGCCAGGGCGGCACGGGTAATGGTGGAGCCGGCGGCAGCGTGACCATCAATACCGATGGCACGGATGCCACCATCGACCTTGCCGGTGCAATCAGCACCGTCGGTGGTCTGAGCACCAGCACCCTCGGCGGAGCCGGCGGCTCAGTGACCATCACCACCGATCAGGGCGACGGCGCTGACGCGGACGTCAACAACGGTTCGACCATCACTCTGGCGGCGACGGTGAACGTGACCACCACCGGTGGCCAGGGCGTGACCGGCGGCGGCAATGCCGGCGCTATCACCCTCGACACCAATACCGATACCCCTGGCGCGGCAGGCTCGTCCGACTACAGCGACATCGTGGTCCTGTCCACGCTGACCGGCGTCGGCGGCGCTGCCACCGGCAGCGGCACGGCGGGCACGGGCGCTACGATCGTCATCTCCACCGACGGCCTCGACGGCGACATCACCGTCCAGAACACCATCCTGGCCACCGGCGGCGCTGCCTCCGGCACCGCCACGGGCGGCACGGGCGGCGCGGTGACGATCTCCGCTCTCGATACCACCGCCAATTCCGACAGTGACATCCTGCTGACTGGTCTGATCACCGCCTCCGGCGGCGCCAGCAGCGGCACAGGCAACGCAGGCAATGCCGGCGGCGCCATCACCCTCAGCACGGCCGGCGTCAACAGCAACATCATCGCCGTCCGCGACATCACCAATGCCGGCGGTGCAGCCACCGGCGCCGGCGGCACGGGCGGCATCGGCGGGCTGATCGACATCAGCACCGCGGCCAATGGCTCCTACATCCAGCTCACCGAAGATACGAATCGCAACAATGTTCTCGACGCCGGCGAAGACCTCGACGGCGATGCCAACATGGACTTCGCAGCCTTGTCGGTCAATGGTGGCGCATCCAACGCCTCCGGCGGCGGCGCGGCGGGCGATGTCCAGATCGAAACCGGCCGCGGCGGCACGGCGGACAGCGCTTCGATCACCACCGGCGGCAGCATCACGGCCGAAGGTGGTCAGGGCCAGACGACCGGCGGAACCGGCGGCTTCGTGACCCTCCTGACCGACAGCGCCACGGCCGGCGCCGGCTCGCCGATCTACGTCATGGACCTTGTCAGCGTCAACGGCGGCCTGGGCGTGAGCGGCAACGGCGGCGATGCGGGCCTGGCGGGCAGCGGCAACGGCATCGTCATCAACACCGACGGCCCGGATTCGATGATCGTGATCGACGACATCTCGACCCTCGGCGGCGGCCTGACCGCCATCGGCGGCAACTCGACCAACGCGGCCGGCGGCGCGGGCGGCCTGATCAGCGTCACCACCACCGGCACGGGCGGCACCTCCGCCGATCGTTCCCGCATCGTGGTGGACGCCGACCAGACCGGCACCGTGGTCCTCAACGCCTCCGGCGGCAACGCCACCGCAGGCACGGATAACACGGACAACGGCGGCAACGCAGGCACCAACGCCGACGGCATCACCATCACCACGGCAGACACCAACTCGACCATCACGCTCTACGCGGCGGTGCACGCCGACGGCGGCGATGTGCTGGTTGACGGCGGCACGGGCGGCATCGGCGGTCGGGTGACCATCACCACCGTAGGCACCGGATCGGGCATCACCACGACCATGGCGATCTCGACGGACGGCGGCGACACTGCCAGTGTGACCGGCAATGCCGCGGGGGCCGCAGGCTCGGGCGCTACAGGCGGCATCCGTATCTCCACGACGAACAACAGCAGCGTGATCTCGCTCGGCGAGGACGTGACGGCTGACGGCGGCGCAGCAGCCAGCTCGACCGGCGCGCAGTCGGGTGGCGCGGGCGGCCTGGTGTCGATCACCACCACCGGCACCACATCCCACGTCAATGTTCTGGCGAACGCCCGCGTCAGCACGGTCGGCGGCATGACCGCCAACGGCACCGCAGGCGCCGGCGGCACGATCACCGTCACCACGAACAATGACGATGCGGACATCACGATCTTCAATGGCGCGACGACGACGGACATCCTCAGCGTCGCCGGCGGCAACTCGACAACCGGCGGGGCCGGCGGGGCCGGCGGCGTGATGACCATCACGACCAATGACACCGTGGCCAACGCCAGCGGCAGCTCGATCTCGATCAGCCGCGACCTCACGGGCACCGGCGGCCAGGGTGCGGGCACCAGCAACGGCGGCACGGGCGGCCAGCTCTTCATCGACACCGATCCGACCAACGCCTCCGGTCGCCAGGCTTCGACCATCACGATCGGCAACGGCGTGACGATCGACTTCTCCGGCGGCGACGCCACGGGCACCGGCAATGCGGGCAATGCCCACAACTCCGTCGTCATGCACACCGACGGCACGGACGCAGCGATCACCCTCGGCAACAACGTGAGCATCCTCGATGAAGGTGGATTCGCGGCTGCGGGCAACGGCGGCACGGGCGGCCGGATCTCCATCACCGCGGACGGCAACACGTCCGACATCACCCTCGGCACGATCGTGACGATCTCGACCAACGGCGGGGCATCGGGTGGCGCGGGCACGGGCGGCAACGCCGGCGGCCTGAACAACCCGACCTCCGGCGGCATTACGATCGCCACCGGCGCGGCAGGCGTCTCCGGCACCGATTCGGACATCCTGATCGGTGCTGACGGCAGCATCACCGCCATCGGCGGCAACACGGTGACCGGCGCGACGGCGGGCATCGGCGGCTCGATCGCCATCCAGACCCTCGGCGGCATCGGCTCGTCCAATGACGCGGCGATCACGGTGGGCCTGAACACGTCCCTGAGCACGCTGGGCGGCAGCGCCACGGCAGGCGCAGGCAACGGCGGCAATGGCGGACGGATCACGGTCAGCACCACCGGCAGCTCGGTGGGCGGTCGGGCCGACGTGACGCTCAGCGGCGCGGTGATCGCCAGCGGCGGCTCCAGCGTCGGCGGCACGGCGGGCAACGCCGGTCAGGGCGCTGACGGCGACGGTATCGTCATCAGCACCGATGGCGTCGATGCCGACGTTCTGCTCAACTCGCAGGCCAGCCTGACAGCCAACGGCGGCAACGTCACCGGCGCGGCGACGGCTGCCGGCAACGGCGGTCGCATCCTGGTCGATACCGACGGCAATAACTCCGAGATCACCATCCTGTCGGAAATCTCGGCCTCCGGCGGCAACTCCACCGGTGCCAGCGGCACCGCCGGCAACGGCGGAACCAACCTCAGCGGTGTGTTCATCAGCACCGACGGAACCGGCTCGGAAATCATCGCCATCCGCGACATCAACGCCACCGGCGGAACGAGCGCCAACGGCAACGGAGGCGTGGGCGGCCTGATCCGCATCGACACCGTCGGCGACAACTCCTTCATCCGGCTGACCGAAGACGCCAACCGCGACGGCATTCTCAACGCCGGTGAAGACCTCGACGGCGACACCGATATGGACTTCGCGTCCCTGTCGGTCAGCGGCGGTGCTTCGACCAACGCGGCAGGTGGCAACGCCGGCGGTTCGACGACCAACGGCGGCATCATCATCGAGACCGGACGCGGTGGCACGGCGGACAGCGCTTCGATCACCACCGGCGGCAGCATCACGGCCGTCGGCGGCGCGGGCCTGACCACCGGCGGCGTCGGCGGTTTCGTGACCCTTCTGACCGACAGCGCCACGGCCGGCGCCGGCTCGCCGATCTACGTCATGGACCTTGTCAGCGTCAACGGCGGCGCCGGGACCAACGGCAGCGGCGGCAATGCGGGCCTGGCGGCAGCCGGCAACGGCATCGTCATCAACACCGACGGCCCGGATTCGCCGATCGTGATCGACGACATCTCGACGGACGACGGCGGCCTGACCGCCATGGGCGGCAACACCGCCACCGGCGCTACCGGCGGCCTCGGCGGCCGGATCAGCGTCACCACCACCGGCACGGGCGGCACGGGCGCCTTCTCGCCGATCACCATCAACGCGGGTAATCCGCTCAATGCCTCCGGCGGCAACGCCACCGCGGGCACGGGCAACGGCGGCAACGCCGGTTCCAACAGCGTCGGCGACGGCATCACCGTCCAGACCAGCGATCAGTCCTCCGGCATCACGATCAATGACACCGTGATGGCAACCGGCGGATCGAGCGTTGAAGGCGACGGCGGCGTCGGCGGCTACGTGCTGGTGCAGACAGCCACCGGCGGCGCGGCGAACAACTCGCCGATCGTCGTCACCGCGGCCGTCAGCGTGAGCGGTGGTGCGACCACCGGCACGACGGCCGGCGACCTCGGCGGTGACGCCGGTGCTACCGGCAACGGCGGCGGCGCAAGCTTCCTGACCAATGGCACGGGCAGCTACATCACCTTCACCACCGGCGGCGTCAGCGCCGACGGCGGCGACAGCCTGATGGGCGGCGGCAACGGCGGTCTGATCCTCATCCAGACCACCGGTACGGACAACGCCTACATCACCGCCAGCAGCACCGCTCCGCTGAGCACCGACGGCGGCATCGCCACACTCGGCAACGGCGGCAACGCGGGCACCGGCGTCAATGGCGTGCAGATTTCCACGGCAGGCACCAATTCCGCCGTGACCCTCGGCGCGGCTGTGTCCTCCACCGGCGGCAACTCCTCCACCGGCACCGGCGGCACGGGCGGCTACATCAACATCGATACCGCGGGCAACACGTCCGAGGTGAGGATCTACAGCACCACGAACGTGGACGGCGGCGATGTGACCGGAGCCGGCGCGGCCACCAACGGCGGCGCGGCGGGCAACGGGGCCACCGGCGGTATCCGCATCGATACCCTTGGCACGACTTCCTTTGTGCTGATCCTTGACGACATGAGCGCCGAGGGCGGTTCCGTCACCGGGGCCGGCAGCACGGGCAGCGGCAACGTCGGCGGTGCGATCGTGATCAACACCTCCGGCGACAACGCCCAGGTGTCCTTCACCGAGGACATCAACAACAGCGGCGGCCTCAACGGCTCGGAAGACGTGATCGCCAATGGTCTGATCAACATCGCGGCCCTGAGCGTCAACGGCGGCTCGTCGGTCGGCGGCAACGGCGGCGACGCCGGCACCGGCGCGACCAACGGCATCCAGGTCACCACGCTGGGCAACATGAACGGCGTCACGGCCGGCATCATCACCGGCGACACCATGACAGCTACCGGCGGCAATGGCACGACCAACGGCGGCGACGGCGGCTTGGTGTCGCTGACCAGCGGCGACGCCTTTGCCGATCTGAACTCCAAGATCTTCGTCAACGCCCTGATCGACGCCTCCGGCGGCATCTCCTCCGTGGGCGACGCCGGAGACGCTGGATTCTCCGGCAACAACGGCGGCATCCTGATCACCACCGGCGGCGACAGCTCTGCCGTCACCGTGGCGGTGGACGCGACGCTGACCGCCAACGGCGGCAACCTCACCGGAGCCGGCACTTCCGCGGGCGACGGCGGACGCATCTGGGTCACCACCGTCGGCGACGCCTCCCCAGTTACCATCCCGGCGGCGATCAACGCCAACGGCGGCAACGATCAGAACACCACCGGCAACCCCGGCAACGCGCTGAGCGGTCCCAACGACGGCATCCGGGTCTCCACCGGTACCGCCGCCACCCATGACGCCTCGCCGATCTGGATCACCGAGAACGTCTCGGCCGTCGGCGGCAGCATCACCAACGCCGCCAACGTCAGCAACGGCGGCCAGGGCGGTCGCATCCTGCTCCAGACCCTCGGCACCGACGCCTCCGCGGTCTACCTGACCGAGGACATCAACTTCAACAACACGCTCAACGGCGGTGAAGACCTCAACGGCGACAACCTCATCGACGTCTCGGCTCTGAGCGTCAATGGCGGCTCCACCATCGGCACCGGTCTCGGCGGCAACGCCGGCACCGGCAACACCAACGGCGGCGTGCTGATCTCCACCCGCGGCTCCAACTCGATGATCCTCACCGGCGGCACGCTCACCGCCGTCGGCGGCAACAGCTCGCAGAACGCCGGCGGCAACGGCGGTCTGGTCTCCCTGACCACCGATGACACCGACGGCAACATCGCCACCGGCACGGTCTCCCCGATCCTCGTCCGCGCGGCGGTGGATGTCAGCGGCGGCGACTCGCTCGACGCCACGAACACCTTCAACGGCGGCAATGCCGGATCGGGCGACAACGGCGGCGGCATCCTGGCCACCACCACCGCCACCGGCTCCTACGTCAAGTTCTTCGCCACCGGCACCGCAGACGGCGGCGACGCTCTCGCCGGCAACACCGGCGGCATGGGCGGACGCATCAATGTCTTTACCGACGGCAACAACGCGGCGATCTCCATCTACGCCGTGATGAGCGCCTCCGGCGGAACCGGCGGTCTCAACGGCGGCGACGCCCGGACCAGCGGCACCGGCGGTATCGTCATGGACACCGACGGCAACAACGCTCCGATCATCATCGCCGCCAGCCTCTCGGCCATCGGCGGCAGCACGACCGGCGGCCTGGGCAACGACGGCGGCGACGGCGGCGAAATCGCACTCTCCACCGGCTCCGGCGTCATCGACGCCATCAGCAACTCGCCGATCATCGTGGCGGCCAACACCGGCCTGAGCACCTTCGGCGGCACGGCAGGCACAGCCGGCGGCGACGGCGGCAACGGCGGGCCGATCTCACTCAGCACCGACGGCGCGCAGTCCTACATCCAGGTCGGCCTCAACAGCCCGATCAATACCTCCGGCGGCAACGCCACGGCGACCAACGTCATCAACAGCGCCGGCGGCAACGCGGGCAACGTCTTCATCAACGCTGACGGCACGCTCTCCGACGTCCTGGTCTACAGCCTCATCGACGCCACCGGCGGCAATGCGGTGAGCATCCTCAACGGCAGCGACGGCGGTAACGGTGGCAACGTCACGGTCAACGCCAGCCTCGGCCGCGTCTCCGTGTACACCATCAACGTCGATGGCGGCGAGGCTGTCCTGGGCCTCGAAGACATCGACAACGACGGCCACTTCGATCGGTTCGATGAAGACACCAACGACAACGGCGTGCTCGATCCGGGCGAAGACCGCGACGGCGACAACTACCTCGACACCGGCGACGACACCGACCATAACGACGCTCTCAACGGCGGCGAAATCGACCGCGACGGCGGCGGTCTCGACCTGACCGAAGACCTCGACGGCGACGGCGTGTTCGACGTCCTCAACAGCGGCGGCAACGCGGGCAGCATCGCCCTCAGCGCCGATCCGAACGTCAACATCTCCGGCGACGTGGATGGCGACGAAGTGCTCGACGCCGGCGAAGTCTGGGCCGGCGACATCAACGGCGACGGCATCATCAACAACGGCGAACGGTTCACCGTCCTGCCCGGCAGCCGCGTCCGTCAGGTCGGCGACATCAACGGCAACAACTCGGTGGACGTCGAAGACCTCAACGGCGACGGCATCGTCGATCCGGGTGAAGACCGCAACGCCGACAACGACGTCGCCGACGTCATCGAGACGTTCCGCTTCAACGACGCCAACGCCAACGGCGTGCAGAACGTCAACGAGCGCAACTTCTACGTGCCCGGCGGCACCCTGACGCTGTGGGGCGATCTGAGCGCCAACGGCGGCAACGCCGTCCGCGCCGCGGATCGCGGCATCTACTCGAACATGGACGCCACCATGTTCGGCGACGCCGGCAACATCGACCTCAACAACAACCCCCGCGTGGCTCTGGCCGGCGGTCTGGCCGGCGCGGGCGTCACCCCCGCCGTCGCCACCATCATCGGCGCCAAGGGCACCATCGCGGGCACGGCCAATCCGACGGAACTGGAAATCAGCGCCGTCGGCAACGTCACCTACGTCGCCGGCGTCAGCCAGTTGGGCAACATCACCATGGGCCTCAACGAGAAGTTCACCAATCTCGGCGCCATGGGCACCAGCGCCAACGGTTTGGCCACCGATGTCGCCGGCTACGACGCGGACCTGACCTTCCTCAGCAACGGCGGTCGCCTGACCCTCGGCGACCTCGCCGTGCAAGGCAACCTGCTGGTCAGCCTCAACGCCATCATCGGCTCCGACACCATCGTCGGCGGCTCGGTGGCCTTCAACGGTGTCAGCGGTGTCGGCGGCTTCGAACGCACCCCGTCGTCGGTCATCTTCGGGTACGACTCCTCGCCGGACAACCTCATCAGCGACGGCGTCATCGCCGCCAACGCCGACGGCGTCCGCGATGAGATCGACCGCACCCGCGACCAGGGTCTGGACATCGTGGTGTACGGCAACATCTTCTTCCTCGGCGTGACCAACTACACCGTCCGCGACCAGCAGGGCGACGGCGACTATGACCCGCAGTTCGCCCTGCCCGGCGGCCGCTACTTCACGCCCAGCCTGTACCTGATCCAGGGCTATCCGATCCGCAACGTGGCCTTCATCCGGCCGCTGGTCGGCGTCAACGGCGAAATCCTCGACCTCGCCGCCGAGGGCGCGTCGATCGCCGACACCTCCGAAGCGACCAACTTCGACCACGTCACCGGCGACTACTCGCCGTACCGGCCCGATCGCATGATCGATCTGGTCATCGGCAAGCCCTCCGTGTCGTCGGCTGTGGGCAAGGACCTCGAAGAACTGGGCGTCTACGCCAAGCCCATGGACTTCGAGACGATGCTGAACATGCAGACTTCGGCGACGTTCAACGACACGCCGCGGACGCTGGAGCCGCAGCCGCAGGACAACCAGGTCAGCTTGGCCCGGATTCCGCTGGACATGGCGGTCGATGCCTTGGCGACCTACCGCAGCGTGTTCTACGCCCAGACGACCAATGCCGACACGGGCGAGGTCACGCAGACCAGCCAGACCGAGCATCTGCGGTCCGTGCTCGACGAGGCGTTCTCCTCCTTCCGCAGCACTGGTGCCGAGGTCAACGCCGAAGCCTTCCGCGGCTACGTTGACACCCGCGGCGGCGAAGCGGCCAGCCTGATGTCCAGCCTCCAGCAGCTCTTCAAGCAGGTCGAGCTGATGGGCCTGACACCGCGTGAAGCCGGCATCGCCGAGGAAACCATCATCCGGAACATCACGCCCAAGGGCATGACTCCGGCCGAGTTCGTCAAGGCGATTCTCGCCGGCCAGCCCGCTGTCGAGGGCGCGACCACGCAGCCGGCCAACTGATCTCCCAGTCAACCGGATGTGATGACAACCTGATGCAGACACAATCGCCCGCCCTCACCGGCGGGCGATTGTTTTTGCACGCCCCATAACCGAATCCTGCCCGCTTTCGCCCGTCGCAGACGGCGCAGGCCCACCTGCCGTGGGGAAATTGCCCGTCGCAAGGTCGCCATCGCGATCGTCGGCGAGTATATTTCCCCCACCTGCCCGTGAAGGCTTGTCCCCAAGCCCATCATGCGCTACGATCCGGCCCACCGACGGCGTTGACGCCGGTCGGCCATACCTTCAGGAGCCTCGTTCATGCTGATTCAGCCCCATGGCGGCCAACTCGTCAATCGTTTCGTCTCCGTCGATCAGGCCAAAGCCCTGGTCGCCAAAGCCGCGTCACTACCTCGCGTGACGCTCTCGGCCAAGCAGGCCTGCGACCTGGAAATGATCGCCATCGGCGCGTTCAGCCCGCTGACCGGCTTCGTCGGTCAGGCCGACTTCCAGTCCATCTGCAAGACCATGCACCTGGCGTCCGGCCTCGTCTGGCCCATTCCCATCACGCTGTCCGTCAACGATGAGGTCAAGGCTTCCCTGAAGGCCGGCTCTGATGCCGCGATCTATCACGCCGACGGCACGCTGCTCGCCGTGATCCACGTGACTGAAATCTATCCGCACGACAAGAAGCTGGAGATTCCCAACGTCTTTCGCACCGAAGACCCGGCCCACCCCGGCGTCAAGGGCGTGCTCGACGAGGGCGACTGGTGCGTGGCCGGCCCCATCGACGTCATCACCGTCACGCCCGCCAAACAGCCCGGCGAGCAGTTCACCGAGTACCGCCTGCCGCCGGCCCAGACCCGCGCGGAATTCGCCAAACGCAACTGGAACACCGTCTCGGCGTTCCAGACCCGCAACCCGATTCACCGTGCCCACGAATACCTCACCAAGTGCGCACTGGAAATGACGGATGGTTTGCTGATTCATCCGCTGGTCGGCGAAACCAAGCCCGGCGACATCCCCGCCGATGTGCGCATGGACTGCTACAAGGTGCTGATCGAAGGCTACTACAACAAGGCCCGCACGCTGCTGACCGTGATGCCCGCGGCGATGCGCTACGCCGGCCCGCGCGAAGCCGTGCAGCACGCGCTGACCCGTCAGAACTACGGCGTGTCGCATTTCATCGTCGGACGCGATCATGCCGGCGTCGGCAGCTACTACGGCACGTACGACGCGCAGAAAATCTTCGACGAATTCAAGCCCGGCGAGATCGCCATCGAAATCCTCCGCTTTGAAAACACCTTCTTCTGCAAAAAGACCGGCGGCATGGCCAGCGACAAGACCACCAACTCCAAGCCGGAGGACCGGATCTTCCTCGCGGGCACGAAAGTGCGCGACCTGCTGAAGGCGGGCCAGCGTCCCCCGGCGGAATTCAGCCGCCCCGAAGTCGCGGACATCCTCATCAAATGGGCACAGAACGCGGGATAAGTGCTACAATCATTGACTTGAAAGTTTTCCTTTCATACAGCAACGAAGATAGCCAGTTTGCCGGTAAATTGGCGGCCGCGCTTGAGCGCCACGGTTTACGGGTGTGGCGGGCCGAATCGATGTTGCCCGGCGATAACTGGGCCGATGAGGTCTCACGTGCCCTTCGATCGTCGGATGCGATGGTTGTCTTGATTTCACCGGCCTCGATGAAGTCGCCATGGGTTCTCAAAGAAATCGAGTTTGCCCTTGGCTCGCCCCGATTCAGCCATCGTCTCGTGCCCGTGGTCATTCGCGCGACACCGGATGCGCCGTGGATTTTGCGTAACCTGGAGATGATGGACGCAAACCAGAACAGCGTCGAGCATCTTGCCACGTCGATTGCGGATCGACTTAGCGTCTCGATGTCTTAGGGCACCGGGGTTCATGGCACGTCGAGTTAAAAGGTCAGTTCGTCTCTTTCTTTCCCATTCGAGTCGGGATCAGAGATTCGTTCATCGTCTCCACCTTGAATTGAGGCAACACGGCATTGAATCATGGTATAGCGAGGTGCATATCGCCGGGGGGAGGCAGTGGCATGACGAGATCGGCAAAGCACGCCAAGAGTGCAACTGGTTTGTCGTCGTCCTTACGCCAAGTGCCGTCAAATCACGCTGGGTCAAACGAGAGTTGCTTTTCGCCCTGAATCAACCTCAGTATGACAACCGGATTGTTCCGTTATTGCGCCAACCTTGTGACATGAACGGCCTTTCGTGGACGTTGTCGTCGTTTCAGACTGTTGACGTCCGACGCGATGTCGCGTCGGACGGTATATCTGAACTGGCACGCCTTGTTCGCAGATAGACAATCCACAAGGAATGTCATCAAGTCCTTGCCAAGCCACAATCGGGAACCGGATGGGTTCGCACTGGTTTTATGGCGATATCAACACCCGTGCCAGCCACCCCGTCACCGTCTCCCGCGCCTGCTTGCGCGTCGCAGGCGTGCTGAACACGTGATCGCCTTCGGCGATGCGGGCCACCTCCACCGGCACGCCGGCTCGCTGCATTGCATCGACAAACGCCTGCGACACCTCCGGGGGCACGGCCGTGTCCGCGTCGCCCTGCACCAGCAGCGTCGGTCGGGGATTCTTCACCACGTCCGCCACGGGATTGAGCGTGCGCAGATCCTTGAAGAAATCCGCGTGCAGCACATGCGGTCCCATCACGACCGGCTCGCCGTCCGGCTTGCCGCCGGCATGACGGTGCAGATTGTTCACCGTGGTGGGGGCCAGCAGCGTCAGCGCCTTGAACTGTCCCGTCCGCGCCACGGTGCAGGCCGCCAACAGCCCGCCGAGTGAAAAACCCAGCAGGCCCATGCGCGAGCGATCGACGAACGGCTGACCCTGCACCCAATGCGCCATGCGCAGCGTGTCGGACAGTTCGCCGGTGACGAGCATCCGGTCGAACGAGCCGTCGGACTCGCCGCTGTGGCGGAAGTCGAACGTCACGGCCGCGATGTTGCGGTCGCACAGATCGCGGGCCAGTTGCACGAAAAAAAAGCCGGCTTCGATCCGCTGGCCGGTGAAGCCGTGGAGCAGCAACACGGTGGGATGTCGTTTGGCGCGGTCGGGGGTGTAGACCGTGCCGCGGATGGACATGCCTTCGTTGTCAATTTCGATGGGGAATTGGTGCATGGTGGACGTCTCATCAGGAACCCCCCACGCTTCGCGGAGTACCGCTCAGCATGGGGCTTGGGGGGGCATGTCATGCGGGGAGTCGCGCCTGGTCGAAGGCGCGTTTCATCGCGCCGCGGGGGAGTTTGCCGTCGATGGTGATCCAGTCGACGCGGTTGTCCCGGCGATATTCCGTGCGTCGGGATTCGACGTTGCCGGAGGCGATCTCCAGCAGGTACCAGCCGTCGTCGGTGTGGAAGATGCCTTTGAGCCGGTCGATTTTCTGACCGTCCAGGCCGTCGCGGAGCAATTGGTCCAGCACCGTCCTGGCGCGATCCAGATCGAATTTTTCAGCCGGGGGCAGTGTGAATCCGCCGGCGTGCGCGTGCACATGCTCCGGCCGAAGCACGTCGGATTCTTCGTGGTGCGGATTGACGGTCAGGTCGAACACATCATCGGGAATCTGTCCGTGATGCGTGGCGATGATGCGGAGCTTGGGCGGATAGATCGCGGCGGTGAACTGCATGAACTTCTCGACGGCTTGCGGTGTCGTCTGGTCGCAGCGGTTGGCGACGAGGATGTCCGCGCCGTGGATCATGGCCTGGAAATAGGGGATGTCCCACAGGCCGACGCGGGCGTGCTGGCGGACGTCGAGGAGAACGATGGTGGGGCGGAGGTCGATGGGATGTTCCGCCACGACGTAGCGAAGCTGATCGACGATCATGGCGGGCATGGCGACGCCGGAGGGTTCGACGATGATGCGATCGACGCGGGGATCCTGCGCCAGTTTCTGCAGGCCGCCCATCATGCCGACCGCCGCGTCGCAGCAGATGCAGCCGCCGGGAATCGTAATCACCTGCAGTTCGCTTCCCGTGCCCGCGCCTTCGACGATCGCGCCGTCGAGGCCGACGGGTCCGAAGTCGTTGACGAGAATCGCGGTGTACTGCATCCCCGCGTGCCGGCGGCAGTAGTCGATGATCGCCGTGGTCTTGCCCACGCCCAGAGGCCCCGCGATCAGGTGGGTTGGTATGCGTTTGCGTTCAATCATGGTCGGATTCAGTCCTGAAGAATCACCACATCCTGGGGATCGAACGCCACGCGCACGGCATCCGGTTCGCCGCGCCAGCGACGGGGATTCAGTTCAAACACTTTGAGCGTGACGTGGTCGTGGATAGCCAGATGATGCTGCGCCATTTCGCCGAGGTAGATGGTGTCGATCCGGCGAGCGCTGAAGACGTTGAGGCTCGGCGCCGGCTCCGTGTCCCGCAGCAGGCGGATGGCTTCCGGACGGATGGAGCAGGTGACGTTGCCGGTGGCGGGCAGATCGACGGAAAACGCCGAGGAATACAGCATGCCGGCGGGACATTCCAGGGCGATGCGCCCGTCGCTTCTGCCCTTGATTTCCGCCGACACGAAATTCGTTTCACCGAGAAAGTCGGCGACGAAGCGGTTGGCGGGGCGGTCGTACATCTGCCTCGCGCCGCCGGCCTGGATCACCTTGCCGTCCCTGAGCACCACCATGCCGTCCGCCATCGACAGCGCTTCCTTCTGGTCGTGCGTGACGTAGACGGTGGTGATGCCCGCCTCATGGCAGATGTGCCGAATCTGGCTTCGCATCTCCAGCCGGAGCTTGGCGTCGAGATTGGACAGCGGTTCATCGAGCAGCAGGACGGTGGGCTGGATGACCAGCGCGCGGGCGAGCGCCACGCGCTGTTGCTGGCCGCCGGAGAGCTGATTGGGCTTGCGGTCGGCGTAGGGCAGCATCTGCACGGTGTTGAGCGCCGCCTCCACGCGTTTGTTTTTTTCGCCGGCTTCAACCTTGCGGACATTGAGACCGAACGCCACGTTCTGCCTCACGCTCATGTGAGGCCACAGCGCGTAGCTCTGGAACACCATGCCGCAGTTGCGCTGGTTGGCGGGCAGGGGGCTGACGTCCTTGTCGCCGAAGTGGATCGTGCCCGACGTCGGCGTGTAGAACCCGGCCAACATGCGAAGCAGCGTCGTCTTGCCGCACCCGCTGGGACCGAGCAGGAAGTAGAGCGCCCCGGCCTCAATGTCCAGATCGACCCCGTCCACGGCAACGGTTCGCCCGAACAGCTTCCGCAACGACCTGACGCGTATCGGCGTGCCCATGATGGGGATAAAGGATAGCAAAAACCAGACGGGAACTGCACGGAATCAACCTGGTTTTGATTGCTGTCGAGGAATCAGATCATTCAGGGCAGCACGATCAGTCTTTCCAACAAGGACAGAAACAAGAATACACGCTTCGGTTCGGCCAGCTTCCGGAATCGAATAACCTTCACAGTGCAAGGGTCGACCGGGTGTTTTGGCGTTGGAGAGGGCTTCGTTAACGCCATCCATGCTCGTGTCCTGATGGGTCAACTCGCCTTTCCTGTATTCGTGGCCAAGCACATCATCCAACACCCTTTCTACGTCCTTGCATTTCTGCCATGCGGAGTGTTTCCCATGGCGGGCTATGAGCCATACCTCAAAGCATGGATTGGAAAGGATTATGGGAATTTTGGCCGAGTCGGCTTGATGAAGCGATTTGCGCAACTCAGGCAACTGGTCTGCCTGCCTAGCCTCGGTGTCCATCACACAGCAGATGATGTCCTTCCTGGAAAGTTCCGATGTCTTGCGCCTTGCTGTTTCAACGAGCTTGCTTCGAGGTTGTTGTTCAACACGGACCTGCCACGAACGGCGCACTTCCACCAATTGCTTCAGTTTGTTGAAGTAGTTGAACTCCGTCTTCCCTTCAACGAATAAAATCGCCAAAGGCAACAGTGGTCGATGAGACTGCCGCGGAGTTTGGCGGGATGGTTTCATGGAGCACCCAATATCTGAGGCGTGTCAGATGGGTGCAAACTCGCCAGTTCATATCCGAACTGCGGTACACCTCCGAATCGACCGAGAAGATACTGTTTGGCAATCGCCGCGTCGCCGCGTAGCCCCTCGATGTCGTCGAGACTGAACAAGGTCGACGCGCCGCGATCATCCCGCTCGCAAAGCCATATCTGATCCAGTCGAAGCGTGTCAATGGCATTCATGGCGTTGGTGTCGTGCGTGGTGAACAGCATCTGGGCCCCATGCGGCTGTTCGGATGCGGCATGGATCAACGCCAGCACGCGGTTGACGAGATGTGGATGAAGGCTGTTGTCCAGTTCGTCAACAATGACAAGCTGGTTTTTCTCCATCGCGGTCAGTAAACCAGCGGCGATTGCGAGAAACCGTTGGGTTCCGGTGGATTCTTCCGAAATATCAAATTCGGCCTGGCAACTGGATTGCGAATCCGCATGAGTCAGAACCAATTGATGTTCCGCGTGAAAAGGAAAAGGTATCTTGTGCTTTTTAATTTCCTGAACCACCTCGTCAGGAATGGATATCTGGGGGGCATCGCTTTCGGGAATCACTTCGCCGGCTTCACGGCGTGCCTCAAGACGCAATTGGAATAACGCTTGGGCGACTTCGGCTTTTTTCGCGGTAATCGCGCTGATTCCCGCGCCTGCGCTGGATGCCAGCAAGCCGAATCGCGATGCAAAAGCTTGATCCTCGGCTTTCGACGACGCAACCCTTTGGGCTGTGCGACGAAGGATGTTGATTTGCCGACTCAGATTTCGATGCAGGTCCATAATGGCGATGCCGTCATTGAACCATCCATAGATGGGTTTCAACGCGGGTATGTCGATAGTCGCGGATTTGCTCAACACGAGTTGGTTCGTTCGCACCAATTTCAGAGTATCTTGGGCAGCTTGGGAGGGGAGTATCTTTCGATACACTTCAATGTGGCGGTCGCCGTTCGTTTCTCGGCGATCGATCATCGTTTCTTCGCGCGTGTTCTTCCCGGCACGGCGAACAGTCAACGACTCCTGGTGGATTTTCTGTGCCGTTGCCTCGAAGGCATACGTGTAGAGATCGCCACCGAGGTTGATCTTCACCCCAAACCTGGTGGGTTTCGTCAACGTATCTGCGTCGAGGCGGAAGGGATCAATGCCCGGTATTCTGTCTGTGTCCGGGCGCTCTCTGGCTCCGAAACCGACAATGTTGCGCATGGCGACAAGGCCGTCGAGGATGTTGGTTTTTCCTGACGCGTTGCCGCCGAACAGCCCCACCGAACGCAGCAGGTCATGGCGATTGGTCTTGACCACATGACCCTTGAGTGTGCGGGATTGACCCGCCACCATGCTGAGGGTTTGTTCGTTGCGGATGGATTTATGGTTGGTAAGTCGGAATTCGACAAGCATGGCCGGACTCCATCAGGGGAAAAACGCGGAGACGGGCGTCCGTACCCTGTCATCGGCTAATGATAGTGTAGATATTGGAGGAAAATCCACGCAAATCGTCAAATTAGCCACATAATGCAACAATCATTGGTCATAAAATGTGGATAATTCGCAAATCACTCAGAAAGCGTTCTGCGTATGGCGACTTCCGCCAGGCGGACGGTGGCTTTGTCCATCGCGTCCAAGGCGTGGTGGAAGGCGTCGAGGTCGGGAGTGTCCGTGTCCAGAAAGGTTTGGACCGCGGCGACCTTGTCGCCAATCTCCCGGCGATAGTCCGCGTCCAGTTCATCCGCTACGCGCTGGAGCTGCCGGTCGATGGCGCGCAGGTCCAGTTTCGCCTGGTTTTTCAGGTCGATCAGCCGGTGGGCGCTCATGTCCTCCTGCGCATGGGCGAAGCTTTCGTTTTCCATGCGGGCTACTTCCTCGCGGGTCAGGCCGTGGTTCGGAATGATCTGAATCCGTGCCGCCTTGCCGGAGCGCTGCTCTTCCGCCATGACATTGAGGATGCCGTTGGCGTCGATGAGGAAGGTGACGTTGATCTTGGGCAGACCCGCGGGCATGGGGGGAATGCCGCGAAGGTCGAACCGGCCCAGTGAGCGGCAATCCTTGACCAGCTCGCGTTCGCCCTGGAGCACGTGAATGCTCACATTGGTCTGGCCTTCGACGTGGGTGGTGAACATTTCCGTGGCGCGTGCGGGGATGGTGCTGTTGGCCATGATGAGTTTGGCCACCGCGCCGCCGAGGGTTTCGATGCCCAGCGAGAGGGGGATGACGTCGAGGAGCAGAACCTGACGATTGGTCCCGGCGAGGACGGAAGCCTGCACGGCTGCGCCGAGGGCGACCACTTCGTCCGGGTTGAGCGCGGTGTAGGGATCGGTGACGAAGGCTTCAGCCACCGCGCGGCGGACGACGGGCATGCGCGTGGAGCCGCCGACGAGGATGACGCGGTCGATGTTCTCGTGCGTCAGCTTCGCGGCCTTGAGCGCCAGCCGGCAACAGTCGATGGCGCGTTGCACCCAAGGCTGAACCATCTGTTCCAACTCGTCGCGCGTGATGGTGCGTTGGAACGACCGGCCATTGCCGAGGTCGATTTCGATCTTTGCTTCTTTTTCGTCGGAAAGCCGGATTTTCGCGGCTTCGGCGAGATTGCGGAACGCCTGCCGCGTCGCGGGCGGGAAGGCGATGTGCTGACCGAACTGGCTTTGGATGTCGCGTTGAAGGGATTCGACGATCAAGCGATCGACGTCGTCGCCGCCGAGGTGGGTGTCGCCGGCCGTGGCGAGCACCTGATCGACGATGCCCTGTTGCGTATGGGCCAGGCGGAGGATGGAGACGTCGAACGTGCCGCCGCCGAGGTCGAAGACGGCGACGATTTGGGAAGGGGCAGTATCAGGTGAAGCATCCGCGACGTCCCCGGAATTGTCGCGGCATGAAGCAGGCGTGGCGCATGCGGCGGCGTTGAATTTGGTGGAGAGGGAAACCGTGGAAGGCTTGGCGGGTTGGAGGCCGATGTTGTACGCCAGCGCGGCGGCGGTGGGTTCGTTGACGATGCGAAGGACTTCGAGTCCTGCGATACGCCCGGCGTCGCGCGTGGCCTGACGCTGCGCATCGTCGAAGTAGGCGGGCACGGTGATCACCGCGCGGCGAACGGTCGTGCCCAGAGCTGACTCCGCCCAGCGGCGCAGCTCCCGCAGGATCATCGCGCTGATCTCCTGCGGCGATAGCACCCGGTCGCCCACCTTCACCCGCGCGGTGTTCTGATCGCCGGCCACCACTTCATAAGGCAGATACGCCAGCTCGCCCGCCACGTCGTCGCGGCTTCGTCCCATGAGGCGTTTGACACTGAAAACGGTTCGCGTGGGATGTTCCACGGCATGGCGTCTGGCTTCCGTGCCGATGGCGGCCGGGTTGCCCTGTTCGTCGAAGCGGACGACGCTGGGCAGCAGATGCTGACCTTCAGGCGAGGGGAGGATGCGCGGGCCTTTCTCGTCGCAGTAGGCCACGAGGCTGTTGGTGGTGCCGAGGTCGATGCCTACGATGGGGTCGTTTTGCCGGCTGGTGGTCATGATGGGAAAGTGTAGGGGACATGTGGATTGCTTGCAGCCGGTTTGGGAGCGAATGATATGTACGAAATCACGGTGATGCGGGAGTTCGCCGCGGCCCATGCGATTCGATTACCGGACGGCTCCCTGGAGCCGGTGCATGGCCACAACTGGCCGGTGCGGGTGACGGTGGCGGCCAAGCGGTTGGACGGCATCGAGACGGTGATGGATTTCCACGAGCTTGCGCATCGGGTGGATGATATTGTTAAGCCGTTTCAAAACAGCATGTTAAACGATGTGGAACCCTTTGCCGGACCAGCGGGGACGTTGGCGGTCAACCCCACGGCCGAGCGTGTGGCGTGGTGGATCGGCCGGCAGGTGGGGGAAGGATTGCCCGCGGGGGTGCGTGTGGTGCGCGTGGAGGTTGGCGAAGCGCCGGGATGCTGGGCGGCCTTTTGTCCCGGCGCGGGCGATCGGGGCGATGGGGGTTGAAGTTCGCGGGGGCATATTGCCGATGGAGAGGGGTCGTGGGAGTTTTCCCCATCCTGAGGTGGGAGTCTGAACACGCGATGATTGTTTTGAAATCGTTAGCCTGGGCAGGTACACTGTTGCGACCTTGATCCAGTTGTATCGATTGCGGAAGATGTGAAGGCTGATCGGATGCGGATGAAGGGGAGTTCGTTCGGGTCGAATCTCAGGCCGGTGGATGTTGGAGATGACGCGAGCGGGTCTTGACCGGGACGAAGTCGAAGGGAACAGGAGAGTGCGAAGCGTTTTGTGTAGGATCATGTCGCTGCGACGAGGCAATCGTCGTTGGCGGGATAGCAAGTAAGAAATCATGGTCCTGGCATCGGCGGGTGGCCGGTGCAAGGCAAGGGACCAACGGAATCGGGCATTCCGAGTCGGAAGCTCGGAATCATCAAGGTAAGGAGAGTGTTTGATGAGAAAGTCCATGCAATGCGCAATGGCACTGGTGTTGGGCGTCTCTGCCGCCGCCTACGCCGGTGGGGCCGATCAGGCTGATCTGGCCACGAAGGTGAACAACCTGCAATCCGTGGTCGAGTCGCAGGCGAAGGAAATCCAGACCCTGCGTGCGGCGATGGGCGACAGTTGGCTCAACGATCGTCGGGCCGAGGAAGTCAAGACGCTGGTCCGCGAAGTGCTGGCCGACGCGGACACCCGCGCCAGCCTGCTCGAAGGCGGCATGAACGCCGGCCACAAGAACGGCAAGTTCTTCCTGGCCTCCGAAGACGGCAGCTTCCTGCTGCAACTCAGCGGCCTGATCCAGGTCCGCTACGTCTACAACCATCGCAATGCCGCTCACACCAACAGCACGGCCTCTGTTGACGAAGACGAAATGGGCTTCGAGATCAACCGCGCCAAGCTGCTGTTTGAAGGCAACGTGATCAACCCGCAGATCGGCTACGCTCTGGGCGTGCAGACCAACACCCTCGGCGAAGACGGCGAAATCCTGCTGGATCGTGCCTACATCACCTACAAGCCGTGCGATGGCTGGGAATTCTGGGTTGGTCGCCGCAAGGCCCCCGGCCTGCGCGAAGAAATGGTCGAGCCGGGCATGCAGCTCGCCGTTGATCGCTCCGTCGTCAATGAACTGTTCACCCTCGGCCGCGTCGAAGGCCTCGGCGTGACCTACTTCCCGGTGGAAGCTCTCCGCGTCAACGCCGCCGTCACCGACGGCGCCCGTTCCGGCGAGTCCGGCTCCGATCACGGCACCGTGTTCCCCGGCAATCAGTCTGGCTTCTCCAACGATTCGACCGACTTCGGCGCGGTTGTCCGCCTCGACTACAAAGTCATGGGCGACTGGAAGCAGTGGGACGACTTTGCCGCGTGGAGCGGCGAGCAGACCGCCCTCTTCGTCGGCGGCGGCTTCGTGTATGACCAAATCGAACGCGGCGACAACCAGGCCAGCCTCATCGGCGCCAACGGCATCGACAGCATCATCGGCTGGACCGTGGACATGACCTTCGAATCCAGCGGCTTCACCTTCTATGCCGCGGGCATGGGCCAGCAGACCAACCTGACCGACCAGGCCGCCGACACCGGCGACAAGGAAAACTACGGCATGGTGCTGCAGACCAGCTACATGGTCATCCCCGACAAGCTTGAGCCGTTCGTCCGTTACGAGCTGATCTCCACCGACGACAACGCCGTCGCCGGCGGTGCGCCCTCCGACGACCTGACCCTCCTGACCTGTGGTGCCAACTACTACCTCGCCAAGCACGCCGCCAAGTTCACCCTCGACGTCGTGTGGGTCATGGAACCGCTGGACGCCACCACCGTCGCCGGCCTGCCGCTGCGCAACGTCGGCCTGCTTCCGGACAGCCTGGAAGCCCAGGACCAGATCGCCATCCGCGCTCAGATGCAGCTGATGTTCTGATCGTCGATCCGCGATTGCGACAACATCTGAATACTCCGCGAAGCCCGTGTTCCTCCGAACACGGGCTTCGTTGTTTTCCGCGGGGACTGCGGCGAAGACGCCGCAGCTATGAAAGATTGTGTTCACGTCGTCCGTCACGCCGCGACAACGTCGCGGATGTTTTTTCCGCGCCACAAGCGGCGGCGCTACCGCAGCTTGGCATGTCTTGCGATGCTCGACATCTTTCATAGCAGGGCAAACGCATGTGGCTTTTGCCCCTCTCCCTTTCAGGGAGAGGCTGGGTGAGGGTACGTCGTTCGATCACGTTTTGCCTGTGATTGGACGTGCCGGTTTGCGTACGCCGAACCCTCACCCTGGCCCTCTCCCTCGAAGGGAGAGGGAATCAAGGCCACATGCGTTCGCCCTGTCTTTCATAGCCGCGGCGTCTTCGCCGCTGTCTTTTGTCACTACAATGCCGCCATGCTCCGTCACGCGATCCTTCGCTTGCTTCAGGCGCCGCTGATTGTCGCGGTGGTGTTCGTCGTCACGTTCACGCTGGCGTGGGTGATACCGGGCAATCCGCTGGAGTCGCCGGACCGTCGGCCTCCCCGCGAAATCGAACAGGCCATGCTCCGTCAGTACAACCTGCACCATCCCTGGGCTTTCGCCCGCGGCTACCTGCGCGGCGCGATGATGCACGGCGATCTGGGGCCGAGCCTGTATTACCGCGATCAGCGCGTCAGCGAAATCCTCGTCGACGGCCTGCCCGTCAGTGCCACACTCGGCTGCGGGGCGCTGGCGATCGCCCTGATCGTCGGCATGATCGCCGGCGTTCTCGGCGCGGTCCGCCCCGGCTCCATCTGGGATCTTTCCAGCCTCGCGCTCGCTGTCGTCGGCGTCAGTCTGCCCACCTTCGTCACCGCGTCGCTCCTGATGGTCCTCTTCGCCGGCGTGCTGCGCTGGCTGCCTTCCTCCGGCTGGGGAACGCCGGCCCAGATGGTCCTGCCCATGGTCACACTCGCCGCCATGCCCGCCGCGTACATTGCCCGGCTCATCCGCATGGGACTCGTCGATCTGATGGAACAGGACTTCATCCGCACCGCCCGCGCCAAGGGACTTTCGCGCAACCGCGCCCTGTTCCGCCACGCGATGAAAATCGCTTTTCTCCCCGTCCTCAGTTTCCTCGGCCCCGCCGCAGCCATGACGCTCACCGGCTCCTTCGTCGTCGAGCAGGTCTTCGCCATCCCCGGCCTGGGCGTTCACTTCGTCAATGCCGTGCTCAACAAGGACCAGTTCCTCATCCTCGGCTCGGTCCTGGTCCTGTCCTCAATGCTGATTCTGTTCAACCTGCTGGTCGATCTGGCCTACGCCTGGTTCGATCCGCGCATCGAACTGGCGTAGCGAGCCGCCGCGTGTCGCGGCGGTCCAACCTTCGAACTGTGAAAGGCGCATGACACATGCGTGCATTGCTGCAACGGGTCACGGCGGGTTCGGTTCGCGTGGATGATCAGATCGTCGGCGCGATCGGCCAGGGCTTTGTCATCCTGCTGGGCGTCGGCGAGGGCGACACGGAAGCCCATGCGGCGCAACTGGCGGACAAGATCGTGAATCTGCGGATCTTCTGCGACGACGAGGGCAAGTTCAACCGCTCGCTGCTGGACGTCGGCGGCGAAGCGCTGGTGGTCTCGCAGTTCACGCTCTACGCCGACGCGCGGAAGGGGCGCAGGCCGAGCTTCACCGACGCGGCTCGACCGGAGATCGCCCAGCCGCTGTGCGATCGCTTCACGATGATGCTGGCGCAACTGGGCGTGGCGCGGGTGGCGTCCGGCCGGTTC
>JADLAP010000126.1 GCA_020848195.1 Phycisphaeraceae bacterium | reverse complement strand
CCTTCCACGTGCAGTTGATGCAGCGTGTGGCCGAGCAGCGGGCAGCGCGCGGGACGGATCTGATCCGGGCGGAATCGCGCCACGCCGCGCCGGGCCAGATACTCGCGCGCAATCCACTGGGGCATGAAGCCCACGCGCCAGGCGCCAATATGCTGGTTGGGGCACAGGATTTGACGCATGCGCGTGTTCCCCGCGAACTGGCGTAGCAGCAGATTGGCCTGATCCACGCGGCGACCCGTTGCGAATGGCCAGTACGACCCGACGCCTTCGCTGGTCATGCCCTCGGTATCGATGATACTCGGGTTGGCGTGGCCGCGTGGGGATACCAGGCGCCACAGCCAAGCCAGCGCCGGCGGCAGGATGTGAAAGACGCCGAGGATGCCGTAACTCGGCTGCTCCCGGGTGCATGGGGGCGTCCGAACGCCGAAACTGCGAATATCCACCGTAACGGCCCCATCCACGACGCCGGGGAAAACCTTGCGGGGGATAATGACGCGGGGATTGGGGCACCGCACGCCAGGCGCATCCTCAATATGTTCCCAAATCAAGCCGCGGCTGTTCGGCACGGCGTCAATATTGAGGAACAACAAGGGCATGGGTGGCTCGGCGGTCAGCCGTTCGAGATGCACATCCGTCCCGTAATGCTCAATGTGATTGACGCGCACGAACCAGGCGTTTTCCGCATCCGTGAGCGTGAGTTTGCCTTTGCCGTCCTGCAGGGAGGGGTGGCACAGCGCCATGTCGTCGGTGACGGCGTGGAGTTCGCAACTGCGGGGAATTTCCAGGTACCGCTTCTCGGCGGTGACCATATTCTCGCCGAGCAGCAAGCGGCCATCCGGTTCCCGATTCGCCTGCTCCAGCATTTCGCTCTTGCCGCCACCACTGGCGCCTTCGTGCATGATGGTCACCACGTTGTCGTAAGGCGTGATGACTTGCACCGTCGAGCAATGGTTCGTGACCCAACCCTCGCGTTCACCCAATCCGAGCAGCACGCCGTAAATGCCCTTCTTGGCGCTTGGCCCGGGATAGAGATTGTAGGAGAACAGTTCGTGTAAGCCATCGCGACGGTTATGTACGACCACTTGCTTGCCGTTGAAATGTGTATGGCGGAAGACGGGCGCGACGTAGATGATGGCACGCGGCACGAAGCTCGCCGGGATCTCGTCGTAGGGGATGATGCCCTGCAACATCGCCAGGCCGAGCGCAAAGAACCCCGCGTTGGCGGGGGCAATCACGATCGCGTCCGTGCCCAGGCCTGCGCCTCCGGCCACGAAGGCGAACATCACCAGTTCCTGCCGCTTAAGCCACTCAAACGTCTCCTGGCGAACGCTGGTGAAGTCCGTCGCGAAGCGCTGCCGGAACGATTCCTTGTCGGTGGGCTGCCCGTCGCCAATCACCATGCAGTCCGGATCACGCCGCCGCATATAGGGCTCACCGTAGTTTGCCACGATGCCGTTGCGCACGCGGGCAACCGTCGCTTCCGTGACGTTTCCCTTTCCGGGGATCTCATACGTCACGGCGAATGCATCGCGGTCGGGACCGCCGCACGCCAGATCGCTGAGTTCCTGTGTCGTGCTGGCGATGGTCAGCCGCTTGCAGTGGGTGAGAATATCCATCGCTTCGGTCGAAGGATGATACTTCTGCCAGGTTCTGTTGGTGTACATGCCTTCCTTGCGTCCTGCTGCTCCAGGCTCCCGTGAATGCCGTGTCGCGTTCCCGGCGTCATAGCCGGGGGGTATGTTCCGTGGCCCGCGTGCTTTAGACTACTACTATATATATATTGAGTAATTTGATTTTAACTAATATACACGGTCCATGGACGCATTGAACTACCATCACCTGCGGTATTTCTGGGTGGTGGCCAAGGAGGGCGGGTTGACGCGCGCCGCCGCGAAACTGCGCGTCTCCCAGCCGAGCATCTGCACGCAGATACAGATCCTCGAGCGTGCGCTGGGCGACAAGTTGTTTCGCCGCACCCCGCGCGGCTTGGCCATGACGGAATCCGGGCAGAAAGTCTTCAGCTTCGCGGATGAGATTTTCTCCATCGGCGAGGATCTGTTGAGCACCATGCAGCGGCATCCCACGATGCGTCCGCTGCGCGTGCACATTGGCATCGCCGACTCCCTTCCCAAGCTCCTGACCTTTGGGATGCTGAAGCCGATCTTCCGCCTGTCGCTGGCGGTCCAGGCGACCTGTTCCGAGGGCAAAGTCCCGGATTTGCTGGCCCAATTGGCCAGCTATCGCCTGGACGTCGTGATGTCGGACGAGCCCGCGCCGGCCTCGGGCAATCCCAAGACCTTTAACCACCTGCTTGGAGCGTGCGGTGTGACTTTCTGCGCCGCGCCGAGGCTGGCCACTCGCCTGAAGCGCCGTTTTCCTGCATCCCTGCGCGATGCGCCGGCGCTGCTGCCCAGCCCGAGCTCCGCGTTGCGCCGGTCGCTGGAGAAGTGGTTTCAGGAGGTGGGAGTCGCGCCCCGCCTCGTCGCGGAGTTTGACGATGCCGCCCTGATGAAGGTCGCCGCCGTGGATGGGTTGGGCTTCTTCGCGCTTCCCACCCTGGTCGCAAACGAGGCGGTCACGCGCTATGGCGTGCGAATCATCGCGCACGTCCCCGCGTGCAGCCAGCAGTTATATGCCATCAGCGCGGAACGCCGCGTCAGGCACCCGGCGG
>JADLAP010000125.1 GCA_020848195.1 Phycisphaeraceae bacterium | reverse complement strand
GCTGGCTCAAGGCCCTGGCCGACAACGACGTGCCCTTTACCGCCCCCGTCAGCCTCATCCGCGGCCAGAGCGTCGCCCTGGAGATGATCGAGAAGGAAGGCCTCGAGACCATCTGGGCCCGCGTGGCCAAGCTCGCCGCCGCCACCCGCGCCGCTTTTACCGCCATGGGCCTCAAACTCATCAGCCAGAGCCCCAGCGACTCGGTCACCGGCGTCTTCTACCCCGCCGGGATTGAGGACTCAAAATTCCGGGGGGCCCTGCGCGACAAGTACGGCCTGCACACCGCCGGCGGCCAGGACGGCCGCGGCGCCAAGTGGAAGACCAGCATCCTGCGCGTCAGCCACATGGGCTACGTCGACGCCGGCGACACGCTGGCGTTCCTCAGCGCCGTCGAGACGGAACTGATCGCCGCCGGCCAGCAGATCGAGCCCGGCGCCGCGCTCTCTGCTGCGGCGAAGGTGCTGGCGTCCTGAAAAACGACGTGCGGTAAGAGGATGAGCATAGATGGATCGACTGGAACAGCAGGTCCGGTTCATCCTTGAGATCGACAAACTCAAGCAGGTCTTCCGCCGCAGCCTAATCACCGACGGATCACGTCGAGAGAATGACGCTGAGCACTCTTGGCATTTCGCGGTGATGATCGCTGTCTTTGGCGAGTATGCTCCCGAGTCGGTGGATCTTCTGCGCGTCCTGAAGATCGCTCTCATTCACGACATTGTCGAGATCGACGCCGGCGACGTAAACATTTATGACCAGGCCGGACGACAACAGGCCGTCGAACACGAGAAGAAGGCTGCCCAGCGGATCTTCTCGCTCCTGCCCGACGACCAGGCCGGGGAGTATCGCGCTTTGTGGGAAGAGTTCGAGACCCGCAAGACGCCCGAGGCGAAGTTCGCCCGGGTGTTTGACCGTCTGCAGCCTTTCCTCCTGAACTACGCTACCAGGGGCATGTACTGGAAAGAGCACCACGTCACGTTCGATCAGGTGATGAAACTCAATCGCCCCATCGTTGAAGCCGGCGCTCCGGCCCTCGTACCGTTTTTTGAACGGCTGCTTTTTGACGCGCGGGAAAAAAAGTACTTCGGGGATGCGTCCGCCTCTGGTTCCAAGGATCCTCCATGATTCTAACTTCGAACCCACCAGAGTCTCAGTCAGCCATCGTCCGCCCTTGGATTATCTTTGACGCCATGGGCGTTATTTACCCGGTCTGCGACGACGTCAATGATCTGCTCGTGCCTTACATCCACGGCCTGACGCGCACTGTCTCCACCGCTCAAATCAACGATCTGTACCACCGCGCAAGCCTGGGACGCATCAGTAGCGAGCAGTTCTGGTCGCAGTTGGGGCTAGCCCACCGCTACCCCGCCGTGGAGCACGAGTATCTGAGCACTCGCCTGCGGATCGATCCCCTGTTCCTGTCCACGGCGGAGAAGCTGGCCGAGCGCTATCCATTAGCGATGTTGTCCAATGACGTGGGGATTTGGTCAAGCTTCCTGCGCAAGCGATTCCATCTGGACCGCCTGTTTGCCTTGACCATCATCAGTGCAGAGGTCGGCCTGCGTAAGCCGGACGCGCGTATCTACGAATTGCTCCTGCAACGCATCGGGGCAGCCGGCGGGGATTGCCTATTCATTGACGATCGAATCAAGAACCTGCTCCCCGCCCGTAAGCTTGGGATTCAGGTCGTGCATTTTCAGCGTGTCGCTGGGGAGACATCTCCCGAAGGGGAGACGCCTTTTGCGTCCATCAATAACTTCGCCGAACTTGAAACGGCGATTGCAGCCACCTGGCCGTGAGCCATGGTTGCCCGTCCTTGATGCCCCAACTTATTCCGAGCCCTCGCCTCATTCCGGCGCGCCCTGCGGAAACTGATCCTGCGGTTCGAACGCCGCCAGGACCTTCGCCGGCTCGGGGTCGAACACCGTCCGGTCCACCGGTTGGCCGATCGCGAACAGCACGCCATAGCGCCCGCCCTCACGCCCGATCAGTTCGCCGGCCGTGCCGGGTTTGCCGTCCAGCCCCGCCTCCACGCAGCACACGAAGCACCGACCCGCGTCACCTGGACTGATGTAGAGATTTCTCCCGCCCCCGCTGCCCACGTGCTCCGTCGAGGCCCGGTCGCGCGGCATCCACCCCAATCGCACCGCCAGCACCGACATCCCGTGCAGACGGGCGTACATCCGCCCCATCTCCTCGGCCACCACCTTCGACAGCGCGTAGTGATTCGTCGGCCCCACGCCGTCCTCGAGCCGGATCATGCCCTCCTTGCGGTGCAGCGCGTTGGCCGTCTGCACACTGCTGGCCAATACCACGCGTCGGAGTTTCGCCTCACGAGCCGCCTCAAGCACGTGATAGAGCCCCAGGTAATTGTTGGGCATGATCGCCGTGGCGAAGTCCCCGATGTCCGGCTGGGCCGCCAGATGGACCACCGCCTCCATGCCCACCATCGCCCGCCGCACCGCTTCCAGATCGACGATCGAACCGACCTGGCTGTCCCGCACGGTCGGGTTCACCTTCAGGTCAAACCCGCGCACCACGTGCCCCCGATTCATCAGCTCGGCGCACACCGGCTGGCCCACCGCTCCCGCGCTGCCTGTCACCAAGACCT
>JADLAP010000124.1 GCA_020848195.1 Phycisphaeraceae bacterium | reverse complement strand
TGGCCAGCAGGGCGTCGTAGTCCGCGATCTCGCCCGCCGCGTCGCCCGACTGACCCTTGGCCACCCCGCGATTGACCAGGGCTTTGGCCCGCTGCTCCGCCGGTGCGTCGGGCATGGCCAGCAGGGCGTCGTAGTCCGCGATCGCGCCCGCCGCGTCGCCCGACTTACACTTGGTCACCCCGCGATTGACCAGGGCGTTGGCCCGCTGCTGCGCCGGTGCGTCGGGCATGGCCAGTAGGGCGTCGTAGTCCGCGATCTCGCCCGCCGTGTTGTTCGACTGACCCTTGGCCAACCCGCGATTGAACAGGGCTGTGGCCCGCAGCTCCGCCGGTGCGTCGTGCATGGCCAGCAGGGCGTCGTAGTCCGCGATCTCGCCCGCCGCGTCGCCCGACTGCCCCTTGGTCACCCCGCGATTGAACAGGGCTTTGGCCTTGACTGCTGGCGATGTCTCGGAGGCATCCGCGACTTGCGTCCACAAGGCAATTGCCTGATCCAGTTTACCTTTCAGAGCAGCTTGAAGAGCCTGATTCATCACGGCATCAACATTCACTACAGCCGTTGAAATGTCTGGGATTTTCGCTGGTTCAGAGCTTGTCGTCTTGCCAACTTGAAAATCCCGCTCGCGCACGGTCTTGAGTATCTCAATCGTGCGATCACGAATTTGCCGCGGCGTACTGTCGTTCCGCAGGCTTTGCTCCGAAATGGAATCGCCACTGGACTTCACACCAGCAGCGGACTGTTCGCACAGGTGGTAATCCGGCGCATCAATGGACTCGACGGACTCAATCAAACCTCGCAGCGGATCGAAGAGAAAGTCCGGGCAAGGCGTACCGGCCAGGGCGCGGTGGAGTTCGACCATGCCGGCGTCGGCGCCTTTGCTTGGCAGAGGCACATAAAACCGATGTTCCGGGTCGGTGGCGAGCAGCTCTTTCACATCCTCGCGCAGCACATTGGGAGCGTCGGCGGCGCTGGGCATGTCGCACCAGTAGAGGTTGTTGTCGAACTGTTTGCACGACAACAACGCGGTCATGGTGGTGTCCTGCCAGCCGCTGTAGCCCATGACGATGACGCCGTGACGTTCAAAATAGGGGACGAGGCCGGAGGCATTTTGTTTCTGCAGACGGTCGAGGTCTGCCGGGGTATTGGCGAGAAAATAGCGGTAGATGCTGCCGTGGGTGTGGATCAGATGGATGGCGGCGTCCAACTCATCATCGGGCGCGTCGATGCCGACTTCAGGGCGGTCGGTCAGGACGTAGAGCTGGCAGACAAGTTGAAGCGAACGCTGAATCAGCGTGTCGAAATTGGTGGTGAAAATCGTCCGGCAGAAGGCTTGCTTGTCGGTCCACCGCTTCTGCATGTCGAAAAATGAGGCGAGGATGAGATGGGCCATGTTGATGCGGTTGCCGATGCGACGAACGACATCGCGCAGGTACTGTCGCTGGGCTTTGGGAGTTCCGAAGCCGGCGGTGGCGTAGCTGGACATCACAGCCCGGTAGGCGTTGCCGATGTTGTCGCCCTGGGGCTTGGGCAGGCCGGTGTCGGGATTCAGTTCAAATCGCAGGTGTTCGTGCGGCTGGCATTGCTGATGAACCCTGGCCCATAGCTCCTTGGCGAACGTGTCCAGTTCGGGACAGTCCGCGGACTTGGGGGCATCGGGAAAACGAGCTTCCGGGTGATGCTTCTTCCGTGCCTTTTCATCCAGCTTCTGCCAATGAAGCCACCACGGGATATCGCGGAGAACCATGTCGCGGGCGGTGGGAACGAGGGGATAGCTGAATCCGGAGCCGAGGAGAAGGGTGTAGGCAGCGCCGGGCTGATGCGGGTGGCGATGCAGCGTGTCCACCACATGTCGGGTGAAGTCTTCGAATCGCAGGACGGTACATGGCGTGGACATGCCCGGACTCCCGGCTGGTTGAGCCGGAAGCATACCAGATGGATGTCAGGCGGAGAAGAAAAGGGTAGAGAAGAAAAGAATGGCTTGGCCTTCCCCACGAATGGTGGGCGAGCCTTGGGGGATTAAGTCAGGCCGGCGAAGATCCGCTGGAACTGCTTCGCCGCGTGCTGCCCCGCGTGGTGACCATGCACGCCTCCGATCGTTACCTCAAGTTCGGCACGCTGGAGGATCTTCGCCGCCAGCCGGACAGCGTGGGCTATGCGAAACAGCTCTGCCACGGCGAAATCGGCAAGGGCATGAACGACTACGACGCGATATTCCGTATGCTCAAGGGAGCAGGCTTCCAAGGCTGGGTGAGCATTGAGGACGGCGTGGACGGCTTCGACCAGTTGGAACGATCCGTGGCATTTCTGAAGCGGAAGTTCACGCAGCACTGGGGCTGATCGCCCTGCGCGGCAACCGCGGAGTAACATACTGATATGGTCGTCCGCGTATCCAGCGAGAAATGACATGAAATACAGCGTAAATCTTCTGCTGTTCGGCGATGTCATGACGCCGGCGGTGCTCAGGCAATTTCCCAAACTCAAGGCGATGGGCTTTGACGGCGTGGAGGTTCCGGTGTTTGAACCGGAGCAAGTGCCGTACGATCGAATCCGTCGTCAGGCGGATCGCTGCGGATTGGCGATCACGCTCAGCGGTGCGTTGCCTGTAGGATCGCGCTGGTACGGTCGCGCCGCCGCGCCGCGAAAAGCCGCGGAAAAGTACCTGCGCGGCTGCATCCGTGCGATGCGGGAACTCGACGCGCCGCTGATCTGCGGCCCGCTGTACAAGCCGGTGGGCGACATGGACCTGTCGATGCCGCTGGAACAGCAGCGCCGCGACACAGCCCGTGCGATGCAGCCCGTGCTGGTAGAAGCGGCGGAGGCGGGCAAGATGTTCGCGCTGGAGCCGCTGAATCGGTTCGAGACGAATCTGCTCAACACGGCGGAACAGGGTGTCGCATTCTGTGCCAGGGCGCAAAGCCCCGCGGCCGGCCTGTTGCTGGATACGTTTCACATGCACGTGGAGGAAAAGGATTCCGCGCAGGCGGTGAAAATGGCGGCTAAAGCCGGAGTTTTCGCGCATTTTCACGCTTCGGAAAATGATCGCGGCATCGCCGGCACGGGACAGGTCGCGTGGTCGAACGTCGCCGCCGCGGTGCGAGCGTCGGGCTATGACCAGTGGTGCGTGCTGGAAACGTTCAGCCAGACGGTCGAAGCCATCCGCACCGCCGCGTCATGCTGGCGGCCGTTCTATCCCTCCGCCAATGCGTTCAGTCGTGAGGGGCTGGCCTTTGTTCGCGGGCGTTTCGGCAGGTAGAGTCCGGCCATGGCGATCAAGCTCGTGCGACATCGTCCGGTGCGTGTGGGCGTGGTGGGCTGCGGCGTGGTGGCGGAGTATGGCCACATCCCCGCGATCCACGGCGACAATCTCGCGGAAATCGTGGGATTTGCCGATCCCGACGCCGCGCGGCGCGATGCGATGGCGTCGAAATACGGCAAGCCCGCGTTCGCCGGTCTGGAGGAGATGATCGCTGGCGTGCCGATGGATGTCGTGACGCTGGCGACGCCGCCGTCGGCCCGGCCGGAGTTGATTCGCCTCGCCGCGTCGCACGGCCTGCACGCCTTCTGCGAAAAGCCGCTGGCCGACACGCTGGAGCAGTCGCGCGAAATGGTGCGGCGCATGGATGACGCCGGCCTGATGATCGGCATGGCGTTCGTGTACCGCGGCCGGGCGGATGTGCAACGCATGATGGAACTCGTGCGGGAGGGCGCCATCGGCACGCTGCGCGCGGTGCATCTGGAAAACATGTGGGATTACCACGGATATCGCGGCGAGGCGTGGGGGCCGGCCTACGTCGGTCGCCGACGCCGCGCCTTGCGCAACCTTGGCACGCTGGACTGCGGCATCCATCATCTGGACCTTGCCCGCTATCTCACCGGCAGCGATTTCGGCGACATCGCCGCGATCGGCGCAATCGTGGAAAAGGACAACGTCTTTCCCGACCACCTGATCGTTCACAGCCGGATGACCGGCGGCGTGCTGGTGGCGATCGAGGAAAGCGCCGTCTGGGGCCACACGGCCGCGGACAAGCCGCCATATCAACAGAGCTACCGCATGGTGGGCGATCAGGGCGCGCTGCATGCCGCGCCAAGCGGGGACGATCCACATACGGCGACGCTTCACGTAGTCAGCGGCGCGCGACAGTGGCAGGAAATCCTGCACGCCGACAAGGCGTGGGACGGCGTTTACCGGCAGTTTTTCCAGACGTTGCTGGGCGATCCCATCGAACACCTGATCCTCGCCGACGGCCACGACGGACTGGCGGCGATGGCGGCTGCCGACGCGATTCTGCGTTCGTGCCAAGCGCAAAACGAACCGGAAGCGTAAGCGACGGCCCTCCGACGACAACCTTCATGGGGCCATCGCGGAAAATCCGTCGCTTACGCTTCCGGCTCGTTCATACGCGGAGGACCGTCGCTTACGCTTCCGGCTCGTTCATACGCGGAGGGCCGTCGCTCACGCTTCCGGCTCGTTCATACGCGGAGGGCCGTCGCTCACGCTTCCGGCTCGTTCATACGCGGGAGGCCGTCGCTTACGCTTCCGGCTCGTATTGTGAATTCGGTGCTCCGCGTTCAGCCTGGCCTTTCTCCGTGACTCGGCGCGGCATTACACCACTTCGCGGTCCACGGCGAGGGCGACGCGCTTGAGCGTGGCGATCAGTTCGCCCAGCGAGGCCGGGGTCATGGATTGCGCGCCGTCGGTCCAGGCGTGTTCCGGGTCCGGGTGAACTTCCACGATCAGGCCGTCCGCGCCGGCCGCCACCGCCGCCCGCGCCATGTCCGGCACAAGCCTCGCGTGACCCGTGCCGTGCGACGGGTCGATCATCACCGGCAGATGCGAACGATAGTGCAGCTCCGGCACGGCGGACAGGCTCAGCGTGTTGCGCGTGTGGTCCTCGAACGTGCGGATGCCGCGTTCGCAGAGGATGACGTTGTGGTTGCCGCCGGCGAGGATGTATTCACTGGCCTGGAGCATTTCGCCGAGCGTCATGGACATGCCGCGTTTGAGCAGCACGGGCTTGGGCTGATCGCCGCAGGCTTCCAGGAGCTTGAAGTTCTGGCTGTTGCGGGTTCCGATCTGGAGACAGTCGGCGTACTTGGAGACGATCAGCACATCGGAAGGCGTGAGGACTTCGGTGACGACCGCCAGCCCCGTGGCGTCGCGTGCGGCGGCGAGCATTTTCAGGCCGTCTTCGCCGTAGCCCTGGAAAGCGTAGGGATTGGTGCGGGGTTTGAACGCTCCGCCGCGGATGGCGTGTGCCCCGGCTTCCTTGCAGGCTTTGGCGGCGGCGACGATCTGCTTTTCGCCTTCCACGCTGCACGGGCCGGCGATCACGGGTATCTGTTTCCCGCCCACGGCGCAGTTGGCGCCGATCCGCACCACGGTTCGTTCCCGCTTGGTTTCGCGCGAGGCGATCTTGTACGGGACCAGGATGGGCACGACGCGGTCGACCCCCGGCGCGCCCTCCAGCCGGCCCCGGTCCTTCTTGCGATCGTCGCCGATCACCGCCACCACCGTCAGCTCCGTGCCGACGATGGGGTGGTCCTTCAGGCCCATTTCCCGGATCAGCTCTTTCACGTGATTCACCTGTTCCATTGTGGCGTCCGTTCTCATCACGACGATCATGGCGAAGCTCCTGGGTTTGATGTCTGGATGGTGTATCCAACAAAACACCCCGACGCCTGCCGCGTCGGGGTTCGTGGGGTGTCCGGTGTGGTGTATGGACGACTACGATCCCGCCGCGGCTTTGCGCCAGGTAAACCAATACGCATAAAAGCTGAAGCGGCTCGTGGTCGTCATGATGAGGTCAAGTATTGCCGCCGATTCGGGAAAAGTCAACTGATAAACTGCGGAAACAAATTCGCAGGTATCCCGCTGCCTTCAGCGTCGGCGATCAACTGCCTTTGTTTGACGCTTCTTCCCGGGCAATCCTTTCCTTGACGCGTTGCTGATCTTTTTCGAAATCGGGTGATCGTGGACCGAGAAGGACACCGGTATCGGGATTGGTGAAGGCAGTCGTATTGGCCATGACCGCCACATCCCGTTCCGCTTTGCCATCCGCGGCGGCGGCGGCGATGGCGTGGAGTCCCGCAGCAATGGCCATACCGATAATGTTCGACTGACCTTGTGACGAGCTATACGTGAACTGGCCGGTCTGTTCCCACAGGACCGTGCCGGTTTTGGTGTCGATCAGTCGATAGGTGCATGCCACGATCGTGCTGGAATCGATCACAATGTAGGTCGTGGTCCATGTGTTGATGGTGATGTACAGCACAGCATCGGGGCCGATGATTTCGTCGATTTTCTGCAGGGATACGGAATGCATGTCGCCGGGCGTTGGCACGCCGTTGTCTTTGAACAGACGATCCACGACGGCGAGGGGATACACGTAGTAACCGCGTTCCGCCAGCGGAGTGGTCACCGTGGAAAGGAACGCGTCGGACGCCAGCACCGTGGCGGTGTTGTTCACCGGCGGCAGAACGAGAATCGACCTCGGCATGTGTTCGATGTACGGTCGATATCTCAACATGGAAGGCTGGCATGCCGTGAGCGTCGCCAGCAACAGGCCGAGAAACGCGATTCGCAGGGTGGTACTCATTGCATCCTCGCCAGCATCCCGTCGATGAACCGGGACGATTCGGGGTACAGCTTCTTTTCCGATTCAAAGCAGTTGCGCGCCTGTTCCGTGTTGCCTTGCAGGGCGAACAGATAACCCAGGTGCGCGAATTTGCCCGGCGGCACGCGGGAGGGTTTGTCCGGTTTGTCTGAATCCAGCGTTTCCTGGATTTCCTTCGACAGAATATCAATCTGTTCGTCGACCTCCGTACTGACATTTTCCGGACGGGCACACGTCAGCCACAGGCTTTTTTCGTAACTTCCCCAGTCGTACAGGCCTTGCTGACAGCCGGAGGCCATGACGCATAAAGCTCCCATGGCCAGACAGGCCAACCAGAATGTATCCGTCAGGGATCTGGTTCGAGTCACTTTCATACAAATCTCGCTTCCGTGAGCATTTCACAGAAACCCCGGAATACTCAAATCAGATATTGTTTTTAACGTTTTGTGCGGGCACATCAGGAGTTTCTGGACCCTCTTCCGGTGGTTTCCAGGAGCCGTTTTCCAGGCCTTCCACAAGGCGATTAACCACTTCGATCATCGCAAGGTTCAGGACCTTGTCGACCAGCGTGGGGTCGTAACCAGCCTCGGTACCGAAGCCGAGTACATGCTCATTGGACACTTCCACCTCTCCAGCACCTTGGGCGGAATAGACGATCTGGCTTGTCCGTACATCCACAGCATTCACCGTGACCTTGGCGTAGGCGATTTGCGTTCGCTTTCGCTGAAGAATGCCGCCGAGTCCCATGATGCCGATTTCCCGCCGGCCAAACTCGGTCACCATACCGGTCAGCACAATCTGAGCTCCGGTGATTTTTTGGGTTTTCCCTGATATATCCGCTTCAAGGGCCAATTCTCCGATGTTCGTCCGATCCATGATCACGAATCGATTGCTCATGGCCACGTGGGCGGCAAGGTTCGTCTTGGCCTGCATGCCAAGCTTGTCCTTCTTATCGGAAAAGATGCCATTCATGTAGGGGCTGCGGTTTTCAAACTTGCCCAAGGCTACCCGGTACCGCTCTCCGGAGTATGGCTTGTTTTTGACCGCAACCGTATCGACCTGCAGGGCCTGTTGAGTCTGCTTTGGCGGTTGGCAGCCCGTCAGCATGACACACAAGACAGTACACAGCGTCAGAAACATCGCTTTTCCCTGTGCATACATGTCATGTCTCCTTGAAATCTGGTTGGGTTCGTCGTGGATGGGTGTCCCCGTACTCCCGAAAGTCAAGACCAAGCCCAGGTCCATTGGCTTCAATGAAGAGAGTGTATAGCCTCGTCGGGAAATGTAAAGATGGAACAATCCCCATACTTTGCACATTTGCCCAGTGGGGCAGCGGAAATCGGGCTGGTGTGATCAGAATGTCCTGAAAATACATTACGCCGCGTGGAGTTGCGGATCGGCTAGGGACTTGCAGGTGCCGAGGAACTGTTCTTCGCTGGCGAGGAATGCTTCGACGATGATGGGGTCGAAGTGGCTGCCCGTTTCGCTGACGAGGATGGAATGGGCGACTTCGTGGCTGTAGGAGTTCTTGTAGACGCGTTTGGAGGTCAGCGCGTCGTAGACGTCGGCGACGGCGACGATCCGTCCGGGCAGGGGAATGGCTTGACCGATCAGTCCCGCGGGATAGCCGGCTCCGTCGAAGTGTTCGTGATGCGTGGCGGCGATGTCGCGGGCCATCTGGAGAAACCGGGCGCCGGGGAACATGGTCAGCGCCGCGCCCAGCGTGGCGGCGCCGAGCGTGGTGTGGGTTTTCATGATCTCGAATTCCCGGTCGCTCAGCCGGCCGGGTTTGAGCAGCACGGAGTCGGGGATGCCGACCTTGCCGATGTCGTGGAGCGGGCTGGTCTGCACGATCAGGCGGAGAAACTCATCGTCGATCACATCGGGAAAGGCGCGCATGAGCATGAGGCGGTGTGTGAGGATGTCGCAGTAGCTGCGGACGCGTTCGAGGTGCGCGCCGGTTTCGACATCGCGTGACTCGGCGAGTTTGGCCATGGCGAAGATGGCGACGTCGCGGGTTTCCAGGCCGAGGATGCGTTGTCCGGTGCGGATGCGGACAGCCAGTTCCTCGGGGCAGAAGGGTTTGCGGACGAAATCGTCAGCGCCTGCGCTCAGGCCGGCGACGACGTCGGCACTGGAGTCGTGGCCGGTGAGGAGGATGAAGTAGACGTAGCCGAGCGAGGCTTCCTGTCGCACGCGGCGGCAGAGTTCCAGGCCGGTCATGCAGGGCATTTCCCAGTCGGAGATAGCCAGGCGGACGCCATCGCCGACGATGCGGTCGAACGCCTCCTGGCCGTCCCGGGCGCAAATCACTTCGTGGCCGAGTTCTTCCAGCACGCCTCGGAGGATTTCCAGGGAAATCGGGTCGTCATCAGCCACGAGGATGCGCATGGGCTTCCTTCTGCGTTGGAGGCGTCGCGGGTTCGGCGGCGTCGGGACGGCAGGCCTGCCTTGCCGTGGGGAGATACGCCAGACATTGATCCATGCGGGTCTGGAGAATGGCGATGGCGGCGTTGAGTTCCAGTTCACGATGATTTCGGGCCAGGGTTTCCACATCGAGCGCCGCGTCGCGCAGCGGTTCGGCGGACAGGTTCGCCGCCGCGCCTTTGACGCCGTGGGCCAGTTTCGCCAGCGAATCCATGTCCAGCTTCGCCGCCGCTTCCTGCACGGACGCCATCGTCGTCTCCGCTTGACGTTCAAAAGCTTCCAGCGTGCGAAGCAGCACGCGGGGCTGATTCATGCATCGATGCAGCAGGGCGGCGTGATCCAGCGGAACCTGAGACGGCTCGTCCCGCGGCGATGGCGGTGCTTCCGCCGGGCCTGTGTGCATGCCGCGGCTTCGGCAGAGCTTGGCCACCAGTTCGTCGGGATTGATCGGCTTGGTCGCGTAATCGTCCATGCCGGCGTCGAGGCATCGCTCGCGATCGCCCTTGATGGCGTTGGCGGTCAGGGCGATGATCGGCGTGCGAGGCCGGCCCGTTTCCCGTTCGTGCTGCCGGATGCGGCGCGTGGCCTCGAAGCCGTCCATCTCCGGCATCTGGCAGTCCATCACGATCAGGTCGAACGGCCTGGACTGGGCGAGTTTCACCGCCTGCACGCCGGTTTCCGCGGTGGTCACCGTCGCGCCGGCGGCTTCCAGAATTTCGCCCGCCACGATGCGGTTGATCTGGTTGTCTTCGACCAGCAACAACTCCGCGCCGCGCAGCTGAGTG
>JADLAP010000343.1 GCA_020848195.1 Phycisphaeraceae bacterium | reverse complement strand
CTAAGTGTCAAGAAGCATATTAGGTCGAAGCGCGCCCGGTTGTCAAGAAGAAATTTAAGCATTTTTGATTAATCTTTTGTTTAAGCACATTTAGGGATTTCGGGCTTGGGCTGATCATTCGCGCGGGCGGTTTGTTTTCAGCGTCCAGTGCGATAAAGTCTAGTATTTGCAAAAGATATGGATCCGGTTTTTGTGAAGTTGGCTGTTTTTGGGATCGCGGCCGCCCTGGCGAATTTCCTCGGCGGAATGATCCTTTTTCCGTCCAGGCTTCATCGGGATTACAAGCGATTTCTGCGATATCTGCTAGCCCTCGGAGCGGGATTCATGCTGGCGGTCACCTTCTTTGAGATCATCCCGAAGACTGTGCTCCTTTGGCAGGCACAGCATCCCGGATCGGCGGAAGAACTTTACATCCCGATGCTCCTCCTGCTGGCCGGCTATCTGCTGACACAATTCTTTGAACACACGATAGCTCCGCATTTTCATCTCGGTGAAGAGGTCCACTCCGAAGCGACGATATCGACACGGTCAGCATATACCGGCGTCGGCGGCCTCCTGATCCATACGTTCTTTGACGGCGTTTCGATAGCCGCGGCCTCCCAATTGGATGTCCGCGTCGGCCTGCTCGTATTTGTCGCGGTTTTTCTGCACAAGTTTCCGGAAGGTTTTACGATCGGTTCGATGATGATAGCCGCGGGCAAGGGCCGGCGCGAGGTATCGATCGCGACTCTGGTGATCGGCATGATGACCATAGTGGGCATCGTGGCCTATTACTTCATCGGCAGCGGCTTCGGCTTTTCCGTCGCCTATGCCCTGCCGCTGGCCAGCGGCGTAACATTGTACGTGGCCGCCAGCGATCTGATCCCTGAAGTTAACCATCACGGCGGAAAGAATCCGCTCGTTTCCCTATCGGTCTTTGCCGGCGTCGCTCTTTTTTTTGGGGTGCATTTCGTGGTACATCAGCTTATCGGCGGCTAGGAACCTTAGAAATTCGCCCTCGCAGCGCCTCCTGCATGACCGCCTGAATTTTTTTGCAACAAATCTGTCTGGAATTCGTTATTAACTTGCGGAGGTAGATTAGAACAATGCGTGAACCTATACTTGCCGGAATTTTGAGTCTTTTGGTTCCGGGCGTTGGTCAGATTTACAACGGCAGAATATTGATAGGTAT